>DATGGW010000394.1:0-34183 GCA_035308345.1 Ktedonobacteraceae bacterium
TAGAATGACTTTGGCTTTGGATGCCGCTCCGTATCTACATAAGCAGCCGGGGCAGCGTCTTCATTCGCGTTGATCTCAAACTCTTCCTTTTCGCTCAACAGTTCCTGCAAATCGTTGTACACGTTATAGTTGTCGATCACTTCGGGCATGCGCAGCATGTGGCGCAACACCTGTATCTGGGCGATGTTTGTTTTATCATTCCTGGCAGGTTCCGCCTTGCGCAAAAGCTTCTCTACCAGGTCCATGCTGTCGTCATGCGCGCCGATACCCTCCAGGCGCTCACGCACTACTATCAATTGCTCATATAAGTTCATACTGCTCTCCTCCTGGTCTGGGCAACTCAGTCCCAGAGGCTATGGTAACATAGAGCAGCAACCCCGTCAAATTCAGGAAGACTCATGCAGGGGGAGCGCAACGAAGAAAGTGCTGCCTTCGCCTGGTATGCCATCACTTTCCAACCAGATATATCCTCCCATTGCTTCGGTGAGCTGGCGACAGAGATAGAGTCCCAATCCTGCGCCTCGCTGTGTGCTATTGATGGCTTCGGTTAGTCGCATAAACCTGCTGAACAAGCGGGGTTGGTCCGCGTGAGCGATACCTGCCCCCCAGTCACGTATGCCGAGTACCATAAAGCAGCCGGATGCCGATACAAGCAATTGCCGGGGAAGCGAGGGAAGGCGTTGATCAAGCTCACCCCATGCTACGCTTTCAGCGCGAATCTCGATAGCTGTACCTGCTGGCGTATACTTCAAAGCGTTGCTAACGAGGTTCAGGAGAATCTGGTGCAGGCGCAGTTCATCTACCCAGACAACGAATTTGTCTGGAACGTCGACCGACACACTGCGTTGTTCTTTCGAGAGGATTGGCTCTAAGATTTCCAGGATAAGCTCGACTGATTGGGCCACTTGCACCGGCGCAAAATTCAATAACATCCGGTCCTGATCAACGCGGCTGGCATCCATAACGTTGCCCAACAGCAGCGCCAGTTCATCACATGCTCGCCGCGCATTTTGCAGGAAGCGCGTTCTTGTCGCGTTATCCAGGGCATCCCCATAGGTGCCAAGCAGTTCTATATAGCCTTGAATGGCCGTTATGGGCGTGCGCAGTTCGTGTGAAGCAATCATCATGAAATGATCTTTCATACGCTCGGATTCCTGAGCTTTTTTGAGCGCATTACGCAAGTCGGCATAGAGACGCGCCCCTTCAATAGCTACTGCCGCCTGGTTCGCAAATAACTCAAACAGCATCATGATCTCAACAGTGGGACGTAGGCCGTTGAGCGGTGCATCCGGGGTTAAAAAGCCCAGCAGTTCGTTATCTCCACTCACGAGGGGGACAATCAGCAAATCCTCGTCGCGCCACACACCTGGCGACGCCGGAGACGAGGCAACTGAAGCAGGCGCATCTTCGTTCACAATGACGAAATAACTCGCTAACTCGCTATTAAGCCAGATTGGAGCCTCAGCGGGAATGAAATACGAATCGCTTATGCGATAGTCTTCATTGATGAGCAGCGCAGCGATTGAGCCTGGAAGCGTATGTTCCTGGAGATAGCTTTCATCCTCCACACTTATGCCGACCGTTGCGCGCACACGGAAACTCCCCCTGTCGTCAACGAGATACAGCACGGAATATCGAAAACGCAAAGCTTTGCAGGCCGCTACGGCGACCATTTTGAGCAAGGTATCGACGTCCATCTGTAAGCGTAAAGAAGAGCCAATTGCGATTATGTATTGAAGCACATCGCGAAGTTGCTCAGGGTTCGTCTCGAGCTGTTTTGTCAAACCCAGCATGATATGCTGGTAGTCCTCCAGAGGAATATCGAAACGATCCAAGTCTCTTAACCTCGCTTCTGTTTATCTGCAATACTCATCGGAAGTTATTCCCAGGAACCTGTAGCGGTCAACCAGTCAAGCACCAGTTCAGGCATGTGAGACAATGCACCCTGCCGTTGAGAGCAGCGCGGGAGTGTGTGCAACACGGTAGCGCCATATTCCTTTGAAATGACGCGGCGATCAAAAAGCACAACGACGTTGCGCCTGGCATTGCTCCATGCCAGGCGATTAAGGGCGCGCCGCACGCGCAGCGAAGCCATTGGCACCGTAACCTGGTGCAGTTGATCGGCATAGTGTTCAGCGCGGGCCGCAATGGGTGGATCATTGAGGACCGGCATGGGGAGACGCGCCACCAGCACACAGGCGGGAACGCGGCTGACTTCATCTGTGCCATTCCAGAAGCTGCCAGTGCCAAGCAGGACGATACGCTCCTGGTTGTGGAACATCTGCCAGAGCTGGCGCGGCGAGCCATCGATACCATGCCCCAGCGCCAGTATACCACGCGCTTCCAGCAACGGCTTGACCGCCGCGTAGGAACTACGCAGTGCGGCATAGGAAGTAAAAAGTACCACCAGTTGGCCATCCAGGGAGGTAGCTAGCTGTACGATAGCCTCATCCAGGTGACGCTGGTACTGCGGCGCGTTCGGTTCCGGCACATCGCTAGGCATATACAGCATGGTTTGTTCATGATGCTCGGTAACGACGGAAAGCGCCGGGCACCCGTCGGATTCAAGCCCAAAACGTCCGCGATAGAACGAGAAACTATGGTCGACCGAGAGCGCGACGCCCGCGAAGATCGAACTGACTCCAGGTGTGAGAAAATATTGCTTAATGAAAGCTGCCGTCTGAGCATCCTGCGCATACAGCACTGGCAAAATCATAGCAACCGGCGCGTGCTGCGCGGAATGTGTTGAGGTGGACTCTGCCTGCCGTTGTTGCGTAGTAGAAGAGGGAGGCGCAGGAGGCACGCGCAGCCAGTATACCATTGTGCCTTTTTCGCCGGTGTCGGCGATTAATGCTCGCTGGCCCAATTGTTTTTGCTCATGCAGGCGGCGAGCCAGCTCAGAAAGCTCCCAGGCAAGCGATTCATCTTCACCACTACCGGCATCCAGGCGGTGATGACTGCGTTGAGTGGTAAGCATGATTTTTTGCGCTTCATGCACAAAATTGATAACCGTCTGGAAACGCTGGGCTGTCTGCTGCCAGGCACGCTCTACTTCCATCCAGCTCGACAAATTGCGCATCTGCGGAGACAGGCGCAGCGGTTGGTCGATGCGCTCATTATTTCGCCCCGCGTAAGCATTGCGACCCGCATTTTCCTGCTTATTCTTATCGCGCGTGCCTGCGCCATTGGCGCCTTCCTGTAAAAGGTGCCCCAACGCGCTAAAAAGACCATCCACTGCTGACCGCGCCTGGCGCAACGCTTGAAACCATGACAACAAACGCGCATCCAGAGCCGATTTTTCAATAGTGGGCGTTGTAGAAAGTCCGCCAGGACCATCTTCACGCAGTGCAGGAGCAGCCAGGGCCAGCAAGCCCTGATATCGTCCACCTGGCAAATCAGTGCCGATGGTATTGAGCAATTCGAGCAGGCGCGTATGATCGAGGTCAGCGCTGCTCCAGCGCGCTAACTCATCCTCTAATAGGTCGGCGTCAAGTATGAGACGCCGCGTAATGCTGCTCAGCAGCGAACGCTGCGAGGAGAGATCATCGAGCAGCCCGGCATGGGTGGTCACGACAATGCGCGCTTCTTTGACACGCTCCTCAGCCCGGTCTACAAAGCAGTAGCCTTTTTTACGATAGAGGCAACGCTGATATGGAGTTTCCGGGCGTCCTTCGACCAGCGCAACACGCTCTACGCCGGATGAGATGCGCTCCCACGCGGTAATCTCCTGGGGCAGTAAGGTCAATTCACTGCGTTCGCCGGTCAGGGTTTGCTGCGCCCATAACCCCAGTTTCGCCAGGCCGCGCGCCTGTTCAGCCGTAAGTTCCCCACTGGTGCGCCGCAAAGCCGAACCAAACCAACGATGCACACACAAATACCCACCACGCTCGGCTAGATAAGACACCGGCAGCGAGATTTTGAGCAACGCCTGCAATCGCGGCAGCGCGTGCTCAAGCAGGCGGCGCGCTCCCTGCTGGTTCGCACAGGCAATCACCAGGCGACGGGGAACATCCTCCCCCTCTTCCGACTCACCCGCCCATTCAAGCACGGGCAGCAGGGCAGGAGTATAATCATTTGCGCCCACAGTCACTTCTAAGAGCAGTGGCGTCTGCTCATCAAGCGCCTGGCGAATGGCGTTGTATGCCGTCTGATACCCGGCATGCGTAGCTGTTTGTTGTTCCTGCGTATCAACCTGTTGCTGGTCGGCAGGTGCAGAGGTATCGGCCTGAGGCTCATTTTCAGGAATGACCTCAACCAGAGCTTTCAGCGCATCAGCTATAGGCGCAGCGCTCAATTCTGCCAGCGAGGACAGCGATTCACGCGCCGCGTAGTCGCCCTTCAGGGCCGGAAGCGGCTCAGACTTTTGCTCATGTACTATGGCTGAGCGCGTCAGGGCAATATCGCCAGCCTGGCGTGAGATCGCAAAAGAGAGGATGCGCGGATCCATACCCAACTGGGCTGCGAAGCGATCGCCGAGGCTGCCGCGCAACGAGCCTGGTCGCAAGCCGTCCTGCTCCATACGCTCGCGCCATTCCTGGCGAAAGAAACCTAACAGAGGCCAGCTGCGAGGCGCGTCCAGGTTCGCCAGATCTTTAAGAATAGGTGTATCCACCGCCTCGAGCATATGATGCAAGGCTAAGAAGACATCCATCGCTAACACGGTATCAACCATGGCCCGGTGTCTCCCCGGCGCGACAGGCACACCCAGCGCGAGAGCCACCTGCCCCAGACCATAATTGGGCAAGGAGGGTAATAAGACAGTCGCCAGTTCAAAGGTGTCAATGAGCGGGTTGTTACGAGCCAGGCCGCGCCGCCGCAGAAAACCAACATCGAAAGGGATACTATGACCAACAATGGGGTACTCGCCCAAAAACTGCTGCAAACGCGACGAGATTGACTCAAAGACAGGAGCATCTGCGACTTTTTGCGGAGTGATACCCGTGAGTCGCTGCACGCGAAAAGGAATCGAACGTCCAGGAGCAACAAGTGTCTCCATCTCGTCCAGGATCGTCTCGCCCTGAAACTTGACTGCTGCGACTTCCAGAATGGCATCCTGTTCCGCATGCAACCCCGTTGTTTCCAGGTCAAGCGCTACACGAATGGGAGGCTGTTTAGCCATAAACGTCTTCGTTCCTTGCGTTACTCATCTCAATAAACAAACCAGTAGTGACGCCCCTACTGGTCTCCGAGGGAGGGCCAATATTCAAGCAGCACACGAGCGATCTGCGCAGCGCGTCCACGATGGCTAATGGGGTTTTTCTGTTCAGGTGTCAGTTCGGCGAATGTTTTTCCAAGCTCAGGCAGCAGAAAAATGGGATCATATCCAAAGCCCTGCGTGCCGCGCGGACTGTCGGCTATAATACCCTCAATCATACCCTCTACTACCCGGCAATAGCCAGATGGTTCCGCGAGCGCGATGGCGCAGCGGAAACGCGCTCTGCGCTGCTCACCTGTCAGCCCCTGTAGCTGCTCAAGAATCAGGCGGAAACGCTCTTCATAGGGCGTATCCCTGCCCGCGAATCTGGCGGAGAACACACCGGGCGCGCCGTTAAGCGCAGCGATTTCCAGGCCAGAATCGTCCGACAGACTTAACATTCCGCTGGCCTGAGCATAAGCCAGCGCCTTTAATTGCGCGTTCTCTGCAAAGGTCCGACCTGTCTCCTCTACGTCGCCATCGATATGAACCTCGCGCAGAGATCGTAAAGTTAACGGAAGATCGGAGAAAATGGCATAAAACTCATCCAACTTATGGCGATTCGTGGTCGCCAATAACAAGGCGCGCATAGATTCTCTCTAGGAGGGGAAATATCCCTACGATACGGGTGACATCTTACCATATCCTGTTTACCTTGTCGAGTTCTTTTGGATCGAGGTATCGAGTCATTTTATCACACTGCAACGTATATGTTATTATAGTGGCATATATTGCTATAACATAAAGCGCCGTATTATAAAATGCCACCTGCAGCGTCTAATATAGTGAGGGCGCGTTATCTCCTGTTATGCGCTCAAACACAAGAGGATAACAATGTATAGGCGAGACACTATCAATGGCGATAGGGGTCTTATAGCGTTTTTGGAGAACGCTGCATATCTCTCTCCGTCTATCTTAATACCTGAATCTCCTGGCAATTTATCTCTTAGATCATACAGGTCAGCATTACCAGACCTGCCAGGCATCCAGTTTCAATGCAAGTTGCGCAACGCGCTCTATGAGCGATTTCATGACCCGCTAATACAACTTGCACTACAAATGCAGGCGAGACTCCCTGAGTTATTTCTGCATGGACAGAAAACACTTTCTCTCACCCTGCTTTTGCTGCGTATGCTCGACCTTTCAGAAGATGAACAAACCACTATCGCAATGGCAGCACTTTTTCACGATATTGGGAAACTTAAAATCGACGAGGCTCTCCTGCATAAGGCCACGAAGCTGACGCCTGAGGAGTTTGCGATTATCAAACGCCATGCAGCATATGGCGCAAGGATACTTAAGCGGTTCAGGTCGCTAGCCGATGTGGCCTTACTGGTCCATCACCATCATGAACGCTGGGATGGAGACGGCTACCCCGACGGATTATCAGGAGAAGCGATACCTCTGGGAGCGCGCATTATCACTATTGCCGATGCATTCGATGCGATGACCTCTAATCGCAGTTACCAGGTAAGGCGCACCTCAATGGAAGCATTCGATGAGCTGCAACGATGCGCAGGCACGCAATTTGATTCGCTGTTGGTGCAACTCTTCCGGGCAAGCGACGGGCACAGGCGCTATACCATCTCCAGTACCAGGTCACTTTCGGCAATCCACGCAGCGCGTGAATAGTGTGCTGCGCATGGCTTGTTTGGGCATCTCTCCATAACCCGGTCATTACCCACGATCAAATGGTTTTTCCCTGCGCTTCCTGAGCAGGCGAATGCACACCAGTACTTGCGTTCATCACGCTTCATGAACAATCATATGTGATACGATGGTGGTAAAAAGGAAGAGGGATATGGCAATATTCCAGGTATCATCGAGAACTGAGTCATCTGGCACATCGAAGAGGCGTCCATCGCGTGTGCGCCTGCTGTGGTATAACGTCCTGCTGCGAGTCATTACAGCGCTTATCGTTGCCGCATTCGCAGTCCTGCTTGGTAAGATCGGGCTTTTCTTCTTGTTCTTTCTCCTGCTTCCCGTGGGTATGAGTATCGTCACGACGCGTTCCCAACTCTCCAGGCTCCTCCATGGCACACTGCTCTATGACGTGCTCACGATTGGCCTGGCGCTTATCTACTATGGCAGCGTCACCGGCATACAAATCCTCATTCATACCCCTGGATTTGGATTGCTATACCTCTACCATGGTCCCCCCGTTTCCCTGTTCATTGTTGTCACTACCACCCTGGCCTGGGCGGTCTTACTTGCGCCTCTGCTTACCTACGGCCAGAGGCTCATCGATCAACGTTTCAACCGCCAGGATTATGAAGCTGCCAGAGCCGTTGAAGCCTTCACCTCGACGCTGCGCGAAGAGATTGACCTGGACAAGGTGCGCGACGGATTACTCACCGTTGTCCAGCAAACCATGCAGCCCCAATTCGTCTCCGTCTGGGTGCGCAAAGCCGTTCAACATGAAATGGGGAGTCTGCCAGAAATCTTCATAGCCGACAATGATCCTCTCATTGGCTACGCTCTGAGCCACTCCGAAGCGATCGAGGTTGAACGGTTGCAACTGGATTCACCTGTTTTACATACCTTGAAGACAAACGAAGTGGAAATTGTTCTCCCGCTGGTTAACCAGGGAGAACTGATCGGCCTGCTCGCCCTGGGACCGCGCCTGCATGGCCAGGGGTATGCTCACGAGAACCGCAGCTTGCTCAACTCGCTCGCTGACCAGGTTGCTCCAGCGCTGCGCGTGGGGCAAATGGTGCAGACCCAACAGGCACAGGTGCGCGAGCATGAACGCATCGAACAGGAATTACAGACCGCTCAGGATATTCAGCACACCTTTCTACCCAAAGATGTGCCTCCTCTCCCGGGATGGCGGCTCGTACCGTATTACCAACCTGCGCGCGAAGTCGGGGGCGATTTCTACGATTTCCTCCCGTTTGAAGATGGTCGATTGGGTCCCGTCATCGGTGATGTCACCGATAAAGGCATCCCTGCTGCATTGGTGATGATGGCCACCCGCACCATGCTCCGTACCGCTGCCCAGGAGAAGGCTTCTCCAGGCGAGGTATTTGCACGAGTCAACGAGCTGCTCTATGCAGACATCCCGTCCAGGATGTTTGTGACCTGCTTTTATGCCATCCTCGATCTGGGAAGTGGGCAGATGATATACGCAAATGCTGGACATGATCTGCCCTACCGGCGAAATGACGGCGGCGTCTCTGAACTTTGGGCGACAGGGATGCCTCTTGGAATGATGCCAGGTACGTGCTATGAGGAATATGAAGTCACCTTAGCGCCTGGAGAGAGCCTCCTCTTTTACACTGATGGCCTGGTGGAGGCTCATAATCCCAGGCGTGAAATGTTCGGCTTGTTTCGTCTCAAAACATTGCTCGCAGAGCATTCTGATGGAACATCGCTTATCGACTTCTTGCTCAGTGAACTCAGTAGCTTTACCGGCCAAGAATGGGAGCAAGAGGATGATGTAACGATGATGATACTGCAGAGAACGCCTGAGTCTCGCGCAACCGCCTTCTCTTCAGCGTAAGGACTATCCGCTATCCCATTCCAGGTCAGCAACAACGAGGACTGGTCCCTGCCTGAAAACCCCTGGCGGCCCGGCAAAAATGCTTGACAGTGGCTGTGGCAAACAGTATAATCGGATACGTCAAAGGTGGCAAGCCGGTGTAGCTCAGCGGTAGAGCATCGCTTTCGTAAAGCGAGTGTCGTCGGTTCGATTCCGACCTCCGGCTCCACATTTTATATCTCATAGTCCTTTTTTCCGCCTTGCGCTGATTATTCTTCATCTTATTATGCCTCTCTCAACGCTTCAAGAAAACTCAAATGCTTCCCCAAATTCGGGGAAATACTACCCAATTTGCCATAAGTTGGAGATAGTGTATAAAAGTGTGAGCCAGTTCACAGCTATTCCTGAGCTTCTATGGTAAGCTCACATTGGTTATATACTATTAATAATGATCTGTTTAATATGTCTCTTCTAAAATATATGTCTTGATCAATCAAAGGATATATCACTATGCAAGCAGCTTCGCCATCTTCTAAACGCTTGTTTATCGGAACAAGCCTCCTCTCGTTGCTCTTCCTTGTTCCAATGCTCGTTGCCTGCAGCGCTGGAACGAGTGGTACAAGTCCGAGTAGTACCGCAACCAGCAGCGCGACTGCAAATGGTACACCGGGAGTACCCTCAGGCGTCCAACGCTGCCCTGGTGACACCGGTAATCCCGCGCACTGGGAAGCGATAGTCAACCCCTATGCTTATGGCGGGCAACACCATGTCGAGAGTGTGAGCTGCGCCCATATCATGGGCACTCCTTCGCTTCAAGCCCTGGTGACGGTTCGTCGCGCCGACTCAGACGACACTCTGGATATCTTCGTATTCAACAACATCACCAATGCGAGGCCCGCGAAGGTCTTTCAGACGTATGGACTCGTCAAGGGCGAGGCGAAGATCAGCGGCTACAACACCGTAATGACGGCCCAGGCGGACGAGCTTTCCGCGCTCAACGCGGGCAAACCCGTCTCCGCCATGACAGCAGATTTCTTCCGCGAGTTTAAGTGGTCTGCCAACGCTGGCACTCTGGTGCAGACCGCTTTCCCCGGCATCTTTCCTGACCTGACGCGCTACCAGGCCGAAGCCGACCAGGTGAGCGTCAACCAGGGACATCAACCCTGGAAACTCAGCGCGACCATGGTCGCCGACGCTCTAGTCGCGAGCTTACTCAACTGGTCTCCCAGCTCTCCTACCACCCTGCTCAGCGGCGGTGGAGCGCATGATGCCAGCGCGGTCTTGCGGGTGCGGAGCACCGAGGCTGTCAGCGGGACCATTAAGGTGACACTCTCGCGCCTGGAGGACAACACCAATGGCGGCATCTGGGAAGTCGTCTCCGTCACCGTCGATGGCATGTCTCTCACCAGCCCTGTGCAGCTTTCTGTCCTCAGCAGCCCTGTCAGTGTGAAGGGTACCGGCAATGCCTTTGAGGGGCGGATTGGCCAGGTCATAGTGCTAGATCACCTCTACAATGTCATTGGAAAAGCGAGCGCCATTGGATTAATCGGTGAGGGTCCGACATCGTTCTCGACCAGCCTGGATTACCAGTCTACCTTCCCTGCCGGAATCCAGGAAGGAGTGCTGGTCTTGTACACCCCCAGCAATGCCAATGGCTCGATTGCCGCCGCTGTTATGGAAAAGGTGCTGGTCAATGGCGCGCTCGAGCGGGCATTCCAGGTGTTGAGCGTAGATTTAGTGGTGACTCCCAACAGCATTGCGGGAATGGCCTGTGGAAGCCAGGTCACCTTTACCTATACCGCGACGTTCCATGTTCCGGCGGGAACGGCCGGGGGAACCATCAAGTTTCTCTACACCTGGAACAACGGGCGCGCCTCCCCGAGCGCGAGTGTCATCGTTCCTCCTGAGCAAAGCACAGCCATCTATACCTTTACGACACCTGGGACACTGTATGCAGATCATACATTTCCAGGCATTGCCGAAGTGCTTGTGACCAGTCCGAATGCAGTCAATTCGCCACAGGTCATCCCGGCTGGCAAGTGTAGTTAGTTGGGGACTATATAGACAGATAACTGCAAGCAACTTCTCAAAGTGCCTTCTTTCTTCCAGTTAATAAGCCCGGTGCAAACAGCTTTCAGACAAGCTATTTAAGGCAGCAGGGGACACGATTCGCGGAATTGCTGCACTTTTTTCTCCACCTCAAGGAAAGACATATGCATCGATACGGGAACGCTCAAATTGAAGGTGAGAATCTTGCGATTCAGGTCGCGCAGCTTTTGTTCGTATGCGCTGGCAGCTTTTTCGACGGCGTCGTTAAAGGCGCGTTTTTCGCTGGGAAACGGGGGAACACGACGAGCGCGCAAGTCCCTGGCTTGAGCGCGCAGGCGCTTCAGTTGTTGCTCAATGCGCTCATTTTCACGGCGAATTTCTTTGAGCAGTTCAATTTCAGGGGAAGCATAGCCGCTATTTTTCAACAAGCGGTAGGCGGTCGCTTTGTCTCCGGCCAGCGCGTCATCTTCGAGGTTAAGCGGCTTGCCTGTTCCCGGCAAATTGTCAAACTCACCGCGAGCCACAGCCTCCTGAATCTGTTCTTCGATGTAGTGCTGAAAATGTCTGCTTTGTAGTTTGTTTGCCCGTCGTTCTTGCTCTTCTGCATCAGGGTGTTTGGCAACGCCGCGCCAGTCTTTGAAATCCATATGTCACCTGGATAATAGAATTGGGGTTGTCACACTTTGAACCCCGCTTGTTCAATTTTCAAGCTCTCTTTGTATTATAGTGCTGTTGATGACCTGCCGCGCAACCTCGTAGACCTCCTCCAACGGCAGAGCCTTTTCAAGCGCGACTCTCCGGCATTCCTCGTACTCTGGCGCGGCGCTGATAACACGACCACCCAGCAGCTTCACTTTGATCATCATCTTGCCAAACGGGGTCTCGATGTATTGCTGCGCTCGCTGCGCTTTGCGACGCTGCGCCTGTTGTATGCGCACGCCCAGGGTACCGGTTTCGCTCAAGAGAAGCTGCGCCAGCGCGTCGCCGTCCTCAACACGGCAGATCAGGGTGAGCATGACGGCGGGGCGGTTCTTCTTCATCTGGAGCGGCGTATAGCTGACATCCAGCGCGCCAGCCGCCAGTAATCGCTCCATCAGCCCTCCCAATAGCTCGCCGGTCATATTATCGATGTTTGTTTCAATAGACGTGACCCAGTCGGTATCCATCGAAGCCTGCTCTCCTATCTTCATACTTGCACCGACCGGCCTTCCCAGGCAGAGTCGCAGGCAGTTGGGCCAGGGGAATGATGTACGCCCGAAGCCATAGCCAGTACGCTCAATATGTATAGCTGGCGTCTCAAAATGGGCCAGGGCAGCGAGGATAGCCGCGCCGGTGGGAGTCACCATCTCACCTTCAACAGGACAGGGTCTCCACGGCGCAGCCACACGCCGCAGTATTTCCAGAGTGGCAGGCGCGGGAACAGGCAAGAGGCCATGCGCAGCCTTGACGTGACCGCTGCTCAAAGGCAGGGCAGAAGCATAGAGGGTTGCAATCTCCATTGTTTCGATAGCCAGAGCAGCCCCTACGATATCGATGATGGCATCAACAGCTCCAACCTCGTGAAAGTGTACCTCTTCGAGAGTGGAACCATGCACAGCGGCCTCGGCCTCCGCCAGGCAGCGAAACATCGCCTGCGCCCGTTCGCGCACACGCGGGGACAATGTTGCAGCTTGCAGCAACGATACGATATCAGTGAAGTGGCGAGCAGGCTGCTCCTGATCATTCAAAACAACATCGAAGCGCGCGCCGCGTATGCCTTTATCCCGAAATTGTTCCAGCTTTAACTCGTAACCGGTGATAGGGAGACCGGTCAGCGCCTGTTTGAGCGTTTCCAGGGGAAATCCGGCATCCAACATCGCGCCCAAAAACATGTCGCCGCTGATGCCGGAATGACAATCAAGATAGGCAATGTTCTGTTGCATTTATTTTCCGCTTTTGTGAAAGGCGATGGCGTTGCGGTAGACATCAACATAGCGCACGGCAGACGCATGCCAGGAATGATCGGCTTCCATGCCGCGCTGTTGCAGCGTGTGCCAGATATCTTTGAAACGGAAGAGTTCCAGCGCGCGCACGATGGCGGCGAATAGCTCCCAGGGATCATAGTTGGCAAAGGTAAATCCATTGCCCTGGCCGGTGCGCGGATCATATTGTTGAACGGTATCGGCCAACCCTCCGACGTTGCGCACGATGGGGACGCTGCCATAGCGCATGGCAATCAACTGGCCCAGACCGCACGGCTCGAAACGCGAAGGCATCAGGAACATGTCGCTGCCCGCGTAGATGTTCTGCGCGAGTTCGGTATTGAAGGTGAGAAAAATTGCTACCTGTTCAGGATAGCGAGCAGCCATATTCTGGAACATCTCATGATAATGCTGATCGCCGATACCCAGCACGACCAGTTGAATGCCCTGCGCCAGCAAGGGCTGCGAAATCTGCCCGATCAGGTCAAAGCCTTTCTGATCGGCCAGGCGCGAGATCATAGCCAGCAGCGGCACATCGGGTCGAGCAGGCAGATGCGCCCGTTCTTGCAGCGCCTGCTTATTCTCTGCGCGCTTTTCCAGGCTGGAACGATCGAATGGCATCCGTATAAAGTGGTCAGTTGCGGGATTCATCTCCTGATAATCAATGCCATTCAGAATACCAAACAGGCGCTCTCGCCGCGAACGTAACAGCGGGTCAAGCTTTTCGCCAAAAGTAGGGGTTAAAATCTCCTGGGCATAGCGCTCGCTGACCGTAGTGATGGCATCAGCGAACAGGATACCGCGCCCCATGATATCGACGACGTTCGCCAGTTCGACTATCTGGGGATAGAGGAAACCACCCGTGGCGACACCCGCTACCTCCAGGATGCGATAGCCAAAGATACCCTGGTAAGCCAGGTTGTGGATGGTGTAGACCGTCGCGGAATCGGCGAATAACGGGTCGTCGTGATAGACCGTGTGCATCCAGTTTGGGACAATGCCAGTCTGCCAATCATTGCAATGAATTATATCGGGCGACCAGCCGAGAAGTCGCGCCACCTCGAGCGCGGCACGGCAGAAGAGAATGAAGCGCTCTCCATCATCGATATAACCATAGATATTCTCGCGATCAAAGTAGCGAGGCGCATCGATCATATACACCGGAATACCATCGCCAATATTGCCCTGGAGCACGCGCACCTGTTCCTGATACTGCCCCATATTCACAGTCATAGAAGCCAAAACAGTCGTCAATTGAAAGCGTTCAGGGCTAACCTGACCATAACGCGGCATAACCAGCCGTACATCATGACCCAACTTTTGCAAAGCCTTCGGCAGCGCGCCAACGACATCCGCCAGCCCGCCAACTTTAGCAAACGGCACAATCTCAGCAGCAAGCATCAAGATTCGCAGAGGTCGATCAAACTCCATATCCATACTACTCTACTCCCCAATCAAGTTGGTCTCAACCGCAAGATATTTTTTCCATTATAGCATAGGATGCAGACGGCGATTTATGCCTTCATCTAATCAAATTCTTCTTTGCGGTTTGTAGGAACTTCACTTGTTGAGAGGCAGTAATCCAAACCACTTTGGAACTCGTAGTTATAATAAAGCAGAAAGTCAATTTCGAGTGGTCTTGTCGATCAATAATATAGTTTTTCTGCTTGTAGTTATTCTTAGCTGAGAAATTCGCTAAGATAGGAGGTTACAATGGATTCGATACGTTTTCTTCCAACATCAGTGCATGGTGTTCTGGATTACCTGGTAGGAATTGCCTTGATTGCAGCGCCCTGGCTCTTCGGGTTTGCTTATGTAGGAGGCATTGCCGTGTATTTGCCAATTATACTCGGCATTGGTCTCATTCTCTATAGCCTGGTCACGAAGTATGAGCTTGGAATACCTGGCATTAAGTTCATCTCTATGCCATATCACCTGGTCGTCGACTTTATCGCCGCTGCTTTGCTCGCTGTTTCGCCCTTTCTCTTCGGGTTTTCAAGCAAGCCGCTCAACGTCTGGCTTCCTCACCTGGTTGTTGGTATCGTAGTCATTCTTGTCGTGCTCGTATCACAAACACATCCTAAAATGGTCGCCAGGGCCGCCTGAGCCTGTTGGCCTGGATCAAGATAAAAGGAGTAGCTCTGCTGGATACCCGGCAGAGCTACTCCTTTTACGTGAACAACGTTTCTTTCAACCTGATATAGATAGACCTAAATGCGCGAAGCTAACATTCATCCCATACACCGGGCAGGTAGTTCATCATTGCTAGACCTTGTATCGGTTGCGCGTCAGGAAGTAGAACTGGATGGCGGCGAGCAAGCCGATTATTACCACGACCACAACCGCGTTAATGGTACCCGGTGGGCCGACAATCAAACCACCGCCGGGAGTAAATGGGATATTCCCCTCGGTTTCATTGGGGAAGACAGGCAGAGAGAAGTAGGCGAATGCGGCCAGATAGATCAGCAAGCAGGTGCCAACGATAAGCCACATACCGAGGCAGCCGAGACTATTTTCGCCCACGACTGCGAATTCGCGGCGCGCTACGCTTGTCCAGATTGCCGCCAGCGCGAGTCCGGCGCCGCACAAGAGAGCGGCGATAAAGATTTCTGAAGGGCTTGTATGCACTAGCAAGGTGGAAACAGAAAGTACCGCGGCAATGGTGACGCCGCCAATCACTACCAGGTTACGCCTCGATTTCCAGACCGCAATAGAAGCCATCAATAGCGTAAAGAAACCACCGGTTACTACGGCGTCCATAATGTAACCACCCTGCTGCGAGAAGGAGCAACTTTGCGGGATGGCGGTTATCTTGGCGCACAAAGTTAGATAGCTACCCAGACCGATGAATGTCCAGGAATGTATCCAGTCAATCAAAGGATACATGACAAACCAGGCCAGCAGGAACAAGACCCCGAATTGCGCCAGATTGATGCCGATGATGTAGAGGCCCGACATGGTGCGCTTACGCACAGGACGCATCAGGTAATGCAGGCGCAGCGCGAAGGCTCCCAGCATGCAAAAGATAGCAACGGCCAGGAAGACATTGAAAATGGTATCGACAATGAAAAGGCCCGTGATTGGTCCAGCACAGCCATGTTTTGGATCAATGCCAATCGGACACTGAGGATCAATCATCTGAGCCAGTTGCTGCTCGCTAACAAAAGTGTAGAAGATCAAGAAGACGAAGAGCATGATAGAACCGACGGCGATCAACAGGCGGATAACAGGCGTTGTTCCAGCGTCTCTACGGTCGGGGTTGCGCTGCTCGCGCGCGGCAAGAACGCTAAAAAATACCATAGAGATGCCGATGGCCATGATAGTCGCGCCAATCATGACAAAATCGATGACGTTTATCGGAAACCATAAAAACTTGCCACCGAGCAAGGGATTCCAGGATGTGCTGGCGTTAGGAAAATACTGGTTGCCGGTCCAGGCGGCCCACAGAAGCAGCGCGAGTCCGGCGACAGCCACCGGTAGACCAAGCATACTAAAGATAATGGGTGGAATAACAGGCTTCGGGTCGAAGAGCATCACTACTACCTGAATAACGATAAAGCCGGCCAGGCAGGTTGCAGCCAGAGCCAGAGCGCCTTGTTCCATGCCGGTCAACGACGCGGCTGTCATCTGATTAAAAATATAACCGGGAATTTGTCCAATCAGCAGGGCTGCTATAAAAAAGAAGCCCACGGCGAATATCATGGCTCGCGCCCATGATATTCGTTCTGGTTGTTCCCGTTGTTGCGTTTGTTGCATAGATCGCAATCCTTTTTAACAGGACAATTTCCTTATTGTACAATAGTCAGCGCTGCCAACATCACCGGGTGAATCTGGCAAAAGTAAAGCACGACGTGATTCGAGTTAAATGTGTAGGCGCTTGCCTTCACCGTATACGTGAAACTCTGTCCGGGGCTAAGCGGAGGCGCTTCGCCTGAGTTGAAGACTTTTGCCGGAACCGGAGAGCCCGTGTTCTGACCCACGATGGACGTGACAGTGTGAGGCGTTTTGCTCTTATTGACCCAGGTGATGGTAGTGCCTACTTTGACCTTGACATTCGGGCTGATAATAAACTGGCCCACATTTTTGGGATCAGGAACCGCAAAGCAGGCGGGACTGCATGTCGCGCCCGCAGGTGAGTCGATGATATCGATAGTGATAGTCTTCTGTTTAGACATATCCACCACCGGGTACTGTGTGAGACCAGTTCCTGCAGTTGCCTGCGCGATGGCAGTTGCATAAGCGCTGGGGTTGCTTGATTGTAAGTCGCCAGGAGTCTGGGTAAATCCGTTAGTTCCAGCGCCATTAGGGTAGCCATTTTTCGCCAGGTAATTGGGATCAGCCGAACGAACGAGATCGAATAAGTACTGGATCTGGTCCTGCGTGAGCGGGCCACCATAATCCTGACTCCACGCCGGCATCAGAGCAGTAGTTGGATTGGCAGGGTCATAAATACCACCACTGATGATGCGCAGGAGATCGGCATCGGTCAAAGCATTCACCGCACTATTCCCATTCAGTTTAGGGCCAGCGGCGCCTTGCCCACTGATGCCATGACACTGAAAACAATATTGCGCGTAGAGCGCCGCGCCGCGCTGGACAGAAGTATCATGCTGCTGTGTCTTGGAGATTGCCTCTCCATTGGTCTCCATAATCCAGAAAACAGGGATCATCAGTGATACAATCGACAGCATAATAAGAGCGCCATATCCCGTTTTCTCGACCGCGTTAGTGCGAGAATAGAAAATATAGATTAAGGCTCCCACTGTAATCAGCACAACCACAATACCTACTGCCGCCTGTACAGGATCTATCATAAACACACTACCTTTTCACAAGGGGGTGAAGATGCCAGCGCCGAAAATTCGGACGCGCTCACTTCACACCCCGGACTAAGCATTGTCTAGCTGGCCGCGCATTGAACTGTCGGCTTTGCAATGATACGAGTAGTATCATCGGGATGGGGTACGGTATTGTTCAATGTACCCGTACTAACGGTGACATTGCCGCCGCTCAATGATAAGGCAAAGCGATCCAGGCTCCTGGGAGCAGGCCCATCCAGGTACTCTCCATCAACATTATAGTGTGACCCATGACAGGGACACTTGAAGCTTATGCAGTCATCGCGGAACGGCACCGTGCAGCCCAGGTGAACGCAGCGCTGGTAGAGCGCGAGCCAGTAGCTGCCGTCCGAATCCTTGACGAAATTTTCAGAGATCAACTGGTCGGTGAGGTTCGAGCCATTCAACAACAACGGCGTATCCTTCGCCAGGTGAGAGATATACGTTTTGGCCGCCTGCACGTAGAAGACACCAGCCTGACCAATCTTGTAATTCTCAGGTTTGGCCGCCGGGAAAGCGCTCTTTGCGCCAGCAAGCAGGTCCGAGCCGAACTGACCAGCCAGGTTGGGATAGAGCATATAGAGCGCGCCACCTACAGCGGCAGTTGTAGACAACCCCCACACTGCCAGCATAGACCTGCGCAGGAAACGCCGCCGCGACAGGCGTTGTTTGGCAATCTCTGCTGCCTCAGCACCACCGCCGTGCAGCACCTCATATTGTTGCGGAGTGATGGGAGGGGTATTGATACTCATAATGATCCTCTCCAGTCTATGTGCAGTTACAAGTCAAAGTACATGTGCTGCCAGGGCCAGACCCACACCCAACCGGGGCCGCGGAAGAAGCTGCCTGCAAGGGTAATGACTGCCCAGAATACCGCGAACATGGTAAAGGTGACAATCGCCACTTTGCGATCAGCGTAGGCGCGGCTGGGATTGCGATCAACGTAGGGCAGAACCACCAGTCCGACCAGAACCAGTCCGGGTATCAGCACACCTGCTGTGGTAGGCGCGAAGTAGTGCAGCAACTCTTGCAGGCCCAGGAAGTACCAGGGAGCTTTGGCAGGGTTGGGCGTCAAATTTGGGTTTGCCGGGGCGCGCAAAGGCGCATCGATGACGATGGAAAGCAATGTCACCATGACCGTCACGATGGTGGCGGCGAAAAATTCGCGCACCAGCAGATGCGGCCAGACAAACACCGAGTCTTCCAACGGCTTTTCAACGCGTGTTATCGCTTCCTGCTTCACCACCGCCAGGGTGCGATAACGGCGCTGCGTCGCGCCTGCCTGAGTCTGCACTCCTGGTTCTTTTTGTTCAATCGACATGATGTAGCATCCTCTCCAGAGAACCGTCACAACGGCTAACTAGTCAACGCCGATTATTGCCGGGCAGAGCCGACTACTGCGCGTTCTGAGCGCGCTTCCAACTCTCTACGAGACGGAGGCGGGGGACCGGCAGCGCCGCCATCCTTACGGATACGCCAGAAATGAACAGCCATCAGCAAAGCTCCAGCCAGCGGCAACAGGATTACGTGGCCCACATAGAAGCGCACCAGCGTTGATTGCCCGACTGCCGAGCCTCCCACAAGTACCTTGTAGACCGCGGGGCCCAGGATAGGAGCGTAAGGCGCCAGGTTAGTGCCGACGGTGATAGCCCAGATGGCGATCTGGTCCCAGGGCAGAAGATAGCCGGTGAAACTCAGGAACAGAGTAACGAAAAAGAGTCCGACGCCGACCACCCAGTTAAACTCTCTGGGAGGTTTGTACGCGCCATGATAGAAAACGCGAATCATATGCAGCGTGACCGTTACCACCATCAGGTGGGCCGCCCAACGATGCATATTGCGCACCAGGTGTCCGAATGACACGGCGCTGGCTAGCTGGTTGATGTTGCCGTAGGCCTGCGCCGTGTCAGGCACGTAGAAGAACATCAGAAACACACCGGTGATCGTCAGAAGCAGGAATAAGAAGAACGAAATACCACCCATACACCAGGTATAGGTGACTTTCAAGGCCTGGCGGCTGATTTTCACCGGGTGCAGGTGCAGAAATACATTGCCCATCATCACCAGAGACTGGTTTAACGGGGTATCAGGATAGCCATGGCGAAATATTGAGCGCCACACCTGACTCTCGAGCATCTTCTGCGTCATTGTGTCGAGCAAGCTTTTCTTTGGAAGAGAACTCACCGTGCCCACCTTCCTAAATGTTTACAAAAATCTTCGGTTTCTGAATTGTCTCCCTAAAAGACAATTGCCAGGAGTTTGAAAAGTCCTAATTATGCGTGGCAAATTATATCATACAAATGCCCGTTTCGTGTAGGCCCCAGTTTCAGAAATTGAGGCTACACTTACTATTATAGTGATTGTAACGCATTCCGTAACAATTGAGAAGAGCTAGATGTCTATATATGGCGATTGAAATGCCCAGAAAGGGTTATTACCCTTAGCTTACTGTAACCTGAGAGGGCTGACATCAGGTAGATACCTGATATTTGCAGACCTGACACCTGATTCCACCGCGTAGAGCATGGTGACCCTTGCGGTCGCCATGTCTGATTGCCGATACATTCCTTTCCCGCGACTTTCGCAAAGCCCCACTGCAATTTTATTTCACATTGACACGATCAGCGCCTTATCACTACAATATGAAGAGTGCAGGAAAGGATTGAAACGATGGTTACGCCCAGAAAGCAGCAAACGGAGGTTGAACAGCAGGGTAATCTCATTCTTAAACGACTGCTGAGCATTCCCATTTTTTATAAGGTATTGATTGCTAATAGTGCGATTATCTTCTTTGGCGCGACGGGCGGCACATGGCTCGCGACCCACCTCAACACCAGCCCATACGCAACGCCTATGTCGCTGGTGGGCTTTGTCGCTGTTGGCTGGTTAATCAGTATTGCGCTCAATATTGTGGTACTCCAGATCGCTTTCCGCCCACTGACACATCTGGCAAAAGTTATGCGCCGCGTGCAGAAGGGCGAGCGTACTCTGCGCGCGCCTCTCACAGGTATTGACTCGCAAGCAGACCAGCTGGCCGGCGCCTTTAACATGGTGCTCGAAGCGCTGGACGATGCTTCGCGCCAGCGCGCCAGTCAGATCATCAACGCGCAGGAGCAGGAACGCCAGCGCATCGCGCGCGAATTGCACGATGAAACCAGCCAGGTGCTCACCTCGCTGCTGATTAGCCTGGCGGTGTTGGAAGAATCCATCGAGTCGCAAGAGGCGCGTGAACGTATCACAGATACGCGCACGCTGGCGCACTCAACATTGCGAGCGATTCGCAATTTGAGTATTGATCTGCGGCCCAGCGCGCTGGACGATCTGGGGCTGTTGCCCGCGCTGCGCTGGTACGTGAAAGAGTATCAGAAGAAGTGCGCCATTGAGGTGGATTTCCGTTCAAGTGGGCTGAAAGAACGCTTGCCAGCCGAGATGGAGACCGCGCTTTACCGCATCGTGCAGGAGTGCCTGACCAATACTGTACGGCACTCAAATGCAAAAAAGGTCTCGGTTATGCTGAGAGAGACCGAGGATGCGGTGAAAGCCACTATCAAAGATGATGGCTGTGGTTTTGATTATGAAGCGCTGCTCAAGAATCCAGGGCCGGAGCGAGGATTGGGCCTGGCAGGTATGCACGAACGCGCAGTGCTGCTGGATGGCACGCTCCACATCTCGTCAGAACCAGGAAAGGGAACTACGGTGAAGGTCGCTATACCACTACCGCATGCCCGGCGATCATCATTGCCCGAAAATGAAGAGTTGACAGTACAATAACAGGATTTCTTGATGAAGATACACATTTTATTAGCGGATGATCATACTATCCTACGTGCCGGACTGAAGATGATGCTGAATGCGCAGCCCGACATGGAAGTGGTAGGAGAGGCGCAGGGAGGACGCCACGCCATCCAGGAAGCGCAGCGCCTGCATCCAGACATTGTTTTGATGGATATTACGATGCCCGATATAAACGGTATCGAGGCCACCAGGCAGATCAAAAAAATTGCGCCCGATGTTAAGGTGCTGGTGTTGACGATGCATGAGAATGACGAGTATGTCTTTCAAGCATTGCGAGCAGGGGCGTCCGGTTATATGTTGAAGGAAGCGGCTGATACCGAACTGATCACGGCTCTGCACGTCGTGCAAAATGGGAATTTCTATCTTTCACCAACGGCGCAATCGGTGATGGTGGGAGATTATTTGCAGCGGGTGAATGCCGGCGAGGAAAAGGATAGTTACAGTAACCTGACGGAGCGAGAACGCGAAATCTTAAAGCTGGTAGCCGAGGGCTATACCAACAACCAGATCGCGGAGCAACTGGTGATTAGCCCGAAAACGGTTGATACACACCGTACCCACATTATGGATAAACTGAATTTGCATAGCCGCGCCGAGCTGGTCAAATATGCCATGCGGCGCGGCCTGTTAGAGGATTGATGGAGTGGGCGCGATAAATCCGGCCTCTACTACACTTCATCATCATCGGTGTCAAAATCTTCATCGGCCTCGTTTTCATCCGCGAAATATTCATCGCTATAGAATCCGACATCTTTGCCAATGTAGACACTGACCAGGAAATCATCGCGCGGCATATCGGCTGAGAGCACCAGGTCCTCGTCGATCTGCTCGATGAGCTTGGTGAGATCGGACTCATCCAACTCTCGCTCTAAGATAAGCGTTCCATGTACGGCGGTCGTGGTAAAGTGAATATCTATGGTGCCAATGCGATTGTTACTCTGCAAGCTAGCGCCTTGCATAATGTAATAGCTTTCCGAGTAAGGTGTGCGGAAGTGTCGTTCAAATCGAATATCATCCATAAAGTTAAGCCATCGCGCAGCTTACATGCCGCGCTCTCCTTTCTCATCAACGCCTGTAAATAAGACGCCGCTATTATATCATCTGAATACCTGAGCGTATAGTTTATTAGAGAAATTGAAACGATGCGCGTACTATCGAAAAGAATATATGATCCGCGCCGGTATAAGTGCTCGCCGGAGCCATCTCTACCACCGCGTAGAAGTTGCTCCCATGCGTCGTCACCAGCAAAGTTTCCGTGTAGGTTGCGCCGCTCAACAGAGCCGTGCCTTGAAGCTGCTGCCACGTGGCTCCGGCGAACGTGAGTGGCGGCTGGTTTTTCTGCGCGCTCAATCCAAGCTGTGAGGCTTCCTTTTTGATATACTGCGCAGCGTTCTGACCATTTATAGCTGATACGCTTACGTTTACCTGGTCGGTATGATTGACATCGAAGAAGGAAACCGCTTGATTGTGCTTATCGAGCTGCGCCGTCCAGCCCTGCGGGTATTGAAGGGCTATCCCCAGGTCTGAGTTTTGAAACGAGAGTGTTGTCTTAGTCACCGCAGGCACGCTGAAAGGTTGATAGGCAATGATCCAGGTGGTCAGGCCGCCTAACAGCAATACCAGCAGCAAGACAAGTACGACAACCAGCCGTAATTTACTCTTGCGCCTGGCGGGACGGGCCTGGAAAGACCCGGCAGGTCTTCCAGAAGTGGCGGGCTGTTGAAAACCTGGAAGAGAAGTCGGTAAAGGGGGCGTCACCGGACGTTGCGTTGGCACAGCTTGCCGGTATGACTGCGCTGGAAAAGGTCTCCCTGCGGACCGGTCTTGCGGCGCTACAGGCGAGGGCGGTTTTTCATTGTGTCCGGGAAGAACCGCCGAGAGCATTGGAGTAGTTGGGAGGTCTTCTACCCGATGATCATTCACCGGCGTGGTGGGCGCGGATTGTGACTCTGCCTGCTCTTCACGACGCCCGTTTTGCTGCTCTTCGCGAGCGGCAAAATCGGTTGTTGCGGCGCCTTGCCAGACTTTGATGCGCATCTCGCGTTGAGGCAATTGAGGACCTGCAGGTGAAAGCGACGAACGAACCGCGTTGGTCGGGGGTGGTTCAAGCTTCGGCGGCGCTGCCTGGTTCTGGCTCTCGTTGGCGGGCGACCACAAGGGATCGCCCCTACGGGCACGACTGCCCATTTTTTCAAGTTTGCTCATCCAGGGTGGTGGGTCAACAGGAGCAGGGCGTTGGGGTGGAACAAATGCAATCTGCTCGCGCAGAACCGGTCGCTCGCCAGCATTCTCTACAATCGGAATGCTTTGTTGGTCGCCTGAAATCACGTCGGTGCGCGGAGATGCCGGAGATGCTTCGGCGCTAGAAGAAGAAATAGACGCGCCACAATTATTACAAAACCGAGCATTTTTCCTCAGCAGAGGATTCCCACATTGCGAACAGAGTTTTGCCACGAAACTTCTCCTTCATGCCTTTACCTTACTCTACTCAGGGGAGTTCGTCAAGTCATACCGCCAAATGTCAGGTTATTTCAATTCGAGCAGCGCTTCGCGCTCGGCCGCAGTCGCGATAACCTGCTGATTTTTGACAATTTCGACCAGTTTTTTGCGACCTTTGGGACTCCCAATCATGAGCACGCCTACTAGTTTGTGATCGCGGAAGAAGAGTTTGCGGTAGTTCTCATTGCCCTTTTCGCCTGGCTCGCGGCGCGCAATGCTCTGTAGCTCCGGGTTATTCGATTCCGCCGTGCCGACTACAGCGATATTCACATCAAATAGAGGACTGGTATAGGTTGGCACATCGATATAAGGCTCGTGGCCGCCCGCCATATTAACGCCGACGATGCGCCCATGCGCCATAGCGTTATCCCAGGTTCCCATGGTGTGATGCCTATCAATGGTTGGATCATAAAATTCGGCCACGTCGCCTGCCGAGAACACTCCGGGGACGTTGGTCTCAAGATATTCATTGACAACCACACCGCTGCGCACTTCGACATGGGTATCTGCCAGTATTTGCGTATTCAGGGTGATCCCCAGACCCACACCGATCACATCCGCCTGTATCTCGCGGCCCTTCTTCGTTTTCACATAACCGGGAACGCCATTCTGCGGTACCACCGACTCGATTTCATCTCCATGAATGATTTCGACGCCGAACTTGCGGGCGATATTGTCCACTACTTCGCCGCCATCGGCATCAAGCGAACTGCGCAGCCAGAATGGGCCGCGCATCAGCCATGTCGTATGCAGCTTGCGCACCGCAAATCCATCACACATTTCGTAGGAGATGAAACTGCCGCCATAGGCTAACGCTGTGCGCGACTCAAGCATACGCGCAATGATGGTTTTGGTATCGTCGAGCGTGACAAAGTTATAAATATGCTTTGTATCGCGCGCTCCTGGACAGCGCAAAGGATTGGCCCACCCTCCGGTCGCAACCAGCAGCGCATCGTAGGGGTAGATTTTTCCATTATCCGTCGTCACGACCCGCTCCTCCGTGTCGACATGCGTGACCATCGTCTCGGTTATCAATTGCAGGTTGCGCTGCTCGTGCCAGGCGAAGTCACGTATCATCACCTTCTGCTCTACAATCACACCTTGTAAAAAACGCGGCAGGGACACACGATTATAGAGTGGATAGGGTTCATTCGTCAGTAAATGAATGCTGCAATTGGGGTCGTTCTTGCGCAATGTATCGGCGGCGGTGGTGCCTGCAATGCCGTTGCCAATAATTACATAGCGTCTATCGCGCGTCGTCAAATGATAGCTCTCCTTGTCCAGTGTAATCTCCTATTCTGGATTCGAGGGGATTTTAGCATAGATTGGGAGAGATTGCCATATGCTCCTGCCAGCATCACTTTCTACCCGAAAAACAGTGTATACAACAGCACCACATTCAGCACCGTTACCACCAGTGTAAGCAAGATATTGAAGAGGTGCGTATAGCGGCTATCGACAAGGTCGCCCATGAGGTCGCGGCGGTGGTTCAATAGCACGACGGCAGCCATAGTAAATGGCAGTTGCATGCTTAAGACCACCTGGCTGATGACCAGCACCTCAACGGATGAGATATTTAACGCGATAACAATGAGAGCAGGAATCATGGTCAGCAGACGCCAGACCCACATTTCAATATGTTTGTTCAGAAAACCCTGGAGCACAATTTGACCGGCGAGCGTGCCCGTTGTCGATGACGAGAGACCAGATGCCAGCAGCCCGATGCCAAAGGCCAGCGCCGCGAATACGCCCAGGGCAGGAACCAGCGTCACATATGCCTGCTGCAAACTGAGGTTGGCGGGATTGACGTGTTTAAAAAAGACGGTGCCGGCCACGATCAGCATGGCGGCATTGACGAAGAACGCCACGTTAAGCGCGGCGACGGTATCTATTTTTGCCAGCCGCAGCACTTTGCGCCGCTCCTGAATAAGCGCATTTGGGCCGCTCAGTCGCTGTATGACAAGGGACGAGTGCAGGAATACGTTGTGCGGCATGACCGTTGCGCCCACAATGCCGACGGCCACCAGAATACTGCCAGATGAAACTTGAGGCGTAAACAGGTGAAGCGCAACCTGGCTCCAATTGGGAGAAATCAGGCCCATCTCGTAGACATAGGCCAGCCCGATCACCGAAACCAGGCCAATGATGGCAAATTCAATCTTGCGAAAACCCCAGCGGCTCAGTCCGAGCAGACCCATCACGATCACTCCGGTGAGCAAGGCCGACGGGAAGAGTGGAATATGAAAGAGAATAGTAAAACCTAACGCCGCGCCCAGAAATTCAGCCATATCGGTTGCCATGATAGCAATGGCGGTGGTCACGCCGAGAACAATGACAACCGGACGTGAAAACTGCTCGCGAATGAGCACTGCCAGGTCTTTGCCGGTAGCTATACCCAGTTTGGCCGACGCGATTTGCAAGAAAATAGCGATAATGTTGCTGACGAGAATAACCCAGAGGAGTTCATAGCCAAAACCCGCGCCCGCTGCCAGATTTGTCCCCCAGTTGCCAGGGTCCATATAGCCGACGCTCACCAGAAACCCGGGGCCGAGCGCGCCAAATATCTCCCGCATCCCGATGCCCCAACGATTGTTCCGTAACTTGCCGAAAACTTTTAGTAAGCGCCCCCTCCCTGGAGCGCGATATCCACTTTTATCCTTTAATTGTGTGATCAACGCCATTCGTTTCTCCCCCGGAGTCGCCTGGATGACTATGGTTGGACACGATAAATCGCGTCCCTGCAAACGGGCATCTTACTTTATTTATTTGCCAGCTGATTCACCCCAATGGGTGCGACAATAATTTGATCGGCCAGTTCTGCTCCCAGGATTTGATCAACCTGCGCGGAAAATTCTCCGACACGAACGCGCAGCGGCCCGCCAAAAGGAGCGCGTTCTATCAGTTCTATCCTGGTCTCTGGATACAAGCCCAGTTGCCCAAGGTAGCGCAGCTTTTCAGGGTCCTGGTCATTAACGCGCAGGATAAGCGCGGGCTGCTTCAATGGGAACTGCTGCAAGCTGTAGCCCTGGCGCGGGATGATTACTCCATCTTTGCTTGGAATGGGATCACCATGCGGGTCAACCGTAGGAAAGCCAAGCAGCACATCCAACTTTTCCTCAAACTCCTCGGAGATAACATGCTCCAACTTATCGGCCTCTTCATGCACCTTATCCCAGCTATAACCAAGCTGGCGCGCCAGGTAGAGTTCGAGCAGGCGATGATGCCGGATGACCTCTTTTGCCTTGCGCTCGCCCAGTGGCGTGAGTCGCACCCCATGATACGGGAGATGTTCTACCCAACCGGCTGCGGCGAAATCCTTGAATAACATAGTCACGGTGGCATCGCTCACTCTGAGTTGTTCGCTTACCGCCGAGGTCGAGACCTTCTGGCCGCGTTCCTGCATGGCGAAGATGACTTTCAGGCAATCGCTAATACGCGGCGCGAGTTCTTGAATAGGCTCTTCCATGATTTTCCCTCCACCAAACATAGATTTTATGTTGCTAAAATCATAATAACACATTTGTAAAATATTTGCAAGGGGAGATAGAAAATATGACGACCGCAAGGGTCGCCACTACCATACTACGGTTCTAGAAGACACCTCATTCGGATATAGTAGTAGCGACCCTTGCGGTCGTCATACTCTCTCGACCGCTCTGGAAGCCAGTGCTACACGGACTCTTCACCGAGTAACCGTGTTCCATGCGAAGGGCGCAGCGCTGCTACGACTGCCGCGATGACGCTCAACACGAACGAGATCAGGAACGCCAGGTGCAGGCCGGAAAGGAAAATCGGAATGATATATGCAAACTTGCCCATGCCGCCGCCGGTGATAAACACCTGTTGAATTGCACCGAAAGGAAGCTGGCTCAGAGCGAGGGGAAACACAATCGCGATACTGAGCATTTGTCCGGTATTGTTGAGCATATTGAGAATGCCTGCTGCCGCTCCCCTGGTATGCGGTTCGACCGAACTCATGATAGCGTTGGTATTTGGTGAGACGAAGAAGCCGGAACCACCGCCCATGAGCGCCATGTAAATCGCCAGCAGCCAGAACGGAGTGTTCTGGTTGATGGTGGTGAGCGCAAACAGCGCGACCGCAGAAATCGAAAGCCCAATCGGAGCAAGGATACGCGAGCCAATGCGATCAGAGAGCCGCCCACTAACAGGGCCAATAAGCATAAAGGCTGCGCCAAAGGGAATAAGCATTAAGCCCGCTATTAGAGGGTCCTTTCCATAAGGGCCTTGTAGAAAGAAGATCAACAGGAACAGCACCGCTCCACGCGCAACTCCATTGAGCAGACCGCTCAGGTTCGCCAGCGCAAAGAGGCGGCTGCGGAAGAGGCGCAACTGGACGAGCGGCACTCTAATGCGAGGCTCTATGGCGAGGAAGAGTATCAGACACACGACGCCAATGATAAGAATAGCATAGACAGCAGTCAAAGACAGGATAGGGAAAGCCAGCAAGCTCAGCCCCAGCAGCAGGCCAGCCAGACCTGCGGCCAGGAAGATGGCTCCAAACCAGTCCATCTGTTGGCGCTCCAAAGGGCGCACGGGTTCGCGCAGTCGCCAGATACCCCAGAGCGCGCCAAAGATACCTATCGGTACATTAAAGAGGAAGACCCAGCGCCAGGATACCTCGGTCAGCAAACCGCCCACAATCGGGCCAATCAGGAAACCTGCCGCGCCCGCAATCTGGTTAATGCCGAGTCCAAACCCAACCTGGCCTTTGCGGAACGCATCGGTCACAATCACCGTGCTATTCGTAACGAGCAGAGACGCTCCGGCGCCTTGAATTATACGCCCCAGGATGAGATCACCGCCATGAAACTGTGGCTGCGCCAATCCTGAAATGAGAGAGCCAACGGTAAAGGCGATAAACCCACTATTGTAGAGTCGTTTACGCCCAAAGATATCCGCCAGGCGGCCAATGATCGGAGTGAGTACAGTAAGGATGAGCAAATACCCAAGCAGCACCCACATAATGGTGAGAAACGTGGCGTGCAGCTCAGCAAGGATATTTGGCAAAGCGATAAGCAGCGCCGAACCCTGAATCGAGGCCAGCAGCGCGCCAACCGTCGTGACAGAGAGCGCCGTCCATTGATAACCGTCCTTGTGTCCAGTCGCGACTTCCGGGGGCCGGGCCTCTGCCGAAGATTTGGCGGAGCTATTACGAATGCTCATGCCTTCACCTCGATCAAGTGATAGAGCGCGGGCAAAGCAGCCTGTATCGAGACACGTTCTTCGTCATTGAGATATTTCAAACGACACTGTAGCGAGCGCAGACGCGCCTGCTGGTATATATCTACCGCCAGTTTACCAGCCTGTGTGGGTCTGACCCATACTGCTCGCCAGTCTGTATCATCGCGGCTGCGCTCGACGTATCCCTGCGTAACGAGCCGTTTGACCATAGCGGTAGCGGTGGAAGGCGCAACCGCAAGTTCTTCGGCGAGTTCCTGCATAGTGCAGCGCTCGCGCTCGACCAGCGTGTAGAGGAGCGTCAGTTGTCCAGGTGTAGCGCGCAATTCAACAACTTCATGCCAGGAGGGATTAGCCCGCGATGCATCATCAAGCGATATATCTGGCCGCAGGCGTCTTAATAATTTCGGGGTGATATCGAGCAGCGCTGTCGTCAGGTCTGTTTCGTGCCGTACCATCAAGCCTTCCCTTCTGTAATCATTTCGATAATCTAATAATATTGTAAACGAAATGATGGGAAAGGGTCAATAGCTATGATGAGAATTTTGCGACATTCCATGTACCGGACGCGCCCACGTTCGAGTCGCACTGGTTCTGTGCGTTCACACTGCAATAGTTGCCCTGGAGGCTGCCATCAGAATGCACCCAGCCCCAGAAGTAAAGAGGAGCATTACCCTTGTATGACTGCACAATGAACTGCACATACTTCACAGTACTGATTGTGCCGGTGAAGTTGCCGTCGCCGATCAGCGGGGGATTGACGGTAAAGTAGCCGGTGATGCTGCCCTGCCCGGCGTTCTGCTGGACCGATAAGGACATGCCCGTGATGATGTTGGAGGTCGTATCGTCTACAGTGCCATTGTAGCTACCTGTGATATTGGGATACAGGACAGGTGTGGGCGTAGTAGTCGGTCGGGGTGTAGGCGACGAGGTGGGGTGAGCGGTAGGAACAACTACCGGCTGTTTTGTGGGCGCGGGTGTACTTCTTGATGCAGACGTAGTCACAACCACAGTCGGTATCTTTGTCGGGATAGGTATGGGAGAAGTGTTTAATATTACGGTGGTCTGCGCCGTAGGACGGAATAAGCTGGCTGCTGGATGAGCGCGCTGGTAGAAGAGATAGCCTACAAAAGTGCCTGCGACAAGCAGGAACGCCAGCAAGAGCAGCAGCAGAAATATTGGGAGGCGGAAGCGGCGCGAATGTATGCGCGCCGGCGCTGGCATCGAGGCACTTGCGGGCAAGATGGTATTCATGCCGATTCCGGCAGTTATTGGCCCTGTAGATGTTGTGGCAAGCACAATCGCCGGGATGCGCAATGGCCGCCACCCCTGATAGGTTGCGAACGCCAGCCAGAATTGCTCAACCGAGGAGAAACGATCATTGCTGTTCAACGCCATGGCGCGGTGAATTGCTTTTGCCACTACCTGCGGAATACCAGGAACGAGCATATTCACGGGAACAAGCGGGTCAGGCTCATTGCTGCTCGTTTTCGTCATGCGATCAAGCGCATCGGCGGGCAGCGTGCCGGTAAGTAAGTTGTATATAGACGCGCCCAGTCCATAAATATCGCTGCGCACGCTTGTGCCGCGACTATATTGCTCAGGAGCGGCATAGCCGGGTGAGCCGGTGCGAAAAGCGGTGGTGGTGCCATCGGGAACGCATTCTTTGGCGATGCCAAAATCCACCAGCACCGCATCGTCACCTGACAGGGGTACGATGATGTTGGACGGCTTGATATCGCGATGTAATATGGGCGGCTGCTGGCTATGTAGATAGTGCGCGGCATCTACAATTGGAGCCAGTACGGCCAATACCTGGGAGAGCGTAAAGCATTTCCCAACACGCTGCCGGCGCAGTGTTTCCAGGTTCGGCCCCTCGATATAGTCCATCAGCATATAGGTGCGCTGGTGGGCATCGTCATCGAATACGCGGTAGACACGTGGCAGAGCGCGATGATCCAGTTTTTTGAGCAATTCGCCTTCAAAGAGAAAACGCTGGTGGTCTTTCTTGTTCGGATTACCGGTTTCTTTGAGAGCAAAGAGATTGCCCTTGACGCGTAAATCTCTCACCAGATAAACAGAGCCATAGCCACCTTTACCAAGCAGCCCTTCGATTACGTAGCGTTCGCGTAAAATGCTCCCCATGGGGAGCCCAGTCTGAATTTCTTGCAACCAGCACCTCGAATACCTGAAAAGCTATATATTGCAGGGTATTTTGAGACAGACCAATTCCAGGCAGACCTGAGATTCTTCCCTACTGGTAATAAACGAGGTTGGGACGTGGTTTCTTAGGATTACACGATCTCAATCTTGCCTTCGGTAACAAAATCGTCATCCTGGACTAAGAAGACCCTGCTATATGGAGGCTCAGGGTAGAAACGGTGGGAGAAAATGATGTACAGGATTTTGCTGAGCTCCGCATAGTCTTTGTCGCGGCGCGAGGGATAGGCTTCGCTCTTGGGGTGGGAGTGGTAGTAGATCATCTCACCGTCGTACCCTTCGATGTCATCATAGATATCGAGCAGAGTCTCAGGGGCGATAATCGAGAAATCGTCGGGGTGCTCGGCGGCGTTGGCGGTCGGGTAGTGTTTGACTATTCGACCGTCTTTGCTGCCCAGGGCGCCGCAGGCTTCATTGGGATAACCAGCTACGACGTGCGTGACCATCTCGCGATAAATAGCTTCAGGAACGCGCACTACAAAGGGTTCGCCAGCTACCATAACAATTTTTCCTCTAAATCATCTTCCAGTTGATCCAGGTCGCGTGTCCACAGGTCTTCGCTGAGGTACTTCCAGCCGCCGTCGGCGAGAATCACCACAATTTTGCCGCGTTCCATGCCAGCAGCGACGCGCAGGGCCGCATGCAGGGCTGCGCCGCATGATGGGCCGGCGAAGATGCCTTCCTGGTTTTTTAGCTGGCGCGTGCGGCGTATGGCATCGCGGCCTGAGACGAGAATCCTGGCATCGAGCAGCGATTGATCCAGCACCGGCGGCACGAAGCCATCTGCAAGACTGCGCAGTCCCTGCACACCTTCGCCCTGTAATGGTTCGGCGGCGACGGTCTTGATGGCCGGATTGTATTCTTTTAAGCGCCGGGCACTGCCGGTGAGCGTGCCGCCGGTGCCGAGACCGGCCACGAACACATCCAGATCGGGCAGGTCACGAATGATCTCGACGGCGGTTCCTTCGTAGTGGGCGCGGGGGTTCGCGTCGTTGCCATACTGGTAGAGCATCACATAGCGATCATCGGTGCGCGCCAGCTCCTGCGCAAGTTTGACCGCGCCGTTGCTGCCCAGCGCGCCGTCAGAATAGACAATCTGCGCGCCGTACAACTCGAGCATCTGCCGCCGCTCCTGCGTAACATTGTCGGGCATGACGGCGATAAAGGGGTAGCCTTTAACGCGTGCAATCATAGCTAGCGCAATACCAGTGTTCCCGCTGGTCGGTTCCAGCAGGATAGAGCCAGGTGAGTCAAGTGAAAGTTTGCCGCTGGCTTCGGCCTCTTCGATCATCTTCTTAGCGATGCGATCTTTGATACTGCCGGAAGGATTGACGCCCTCCAACTTGGCGAAAATCTGCACGCCGGGACGCGGACTGAAACTTTTCAGCTCGACAATGGGCGTATTTCCGATGGTATCAAGGATGCTGTTGTAACGCATATGTCTCCCCCAGGCGGGTAAGGTTAGCGGCCACCCGCCATTGCAGGCAGCAGGATGATGGTATCACTGGGACTGACGGTGGTATCCAGTCCCTGCAAGTAGCGCACATCCTGGTCATTGATATAGACATTGATAAAGCGGCTGAGGCTCTCTTCTGGCTGAATCTGCTCTTTCAACGCGGGAAAGCGCGCATACAGATCGGCCAGCACCTCGGTGAGTTTGCTGCCCTGGGCAGTTACCTGTTTCGAGCCACCTACCGAGGCTCGCAAAACAGGCGCTAGACGAACAGTTGCCATAATTTATGCTCCTTATATTTTGCACTTGTAGGGACGCGATTTATCGCGTCCTTTGGGGAGTCGCCTCCTTTTGTGGACGCGATAAATCGCGTCCCTACAAATGTTGTATATCCGAATTTTATGAACGCACCGGGACGGCGCATACATCCGCATATGTCGGCAGATCCTCGAGATGCGCATGCTCACCGCAGGCCGGGCAATTGGGATCGCGGAAAAGGCGCAATTCGCTGAACTCACCAGCCAGGGCATCATAGGTCATCAATCGGCCAACCAGTGGATCACCGATACCCAGCAAGAGTTTAATGGTCTCTGTTGCCTGCAACAGGCCAATGATGCCGGGTAAAACGCCCAGCACACCTGCTTCTGCGCAGCTTGGAGCAAGTGCAGGTGGGGGCGGCTCAGGATAGAGGCAGCGATAACATGGCCCATCATATGGTTTGAAGACAGTCAACTGGCCTTCAAAGCGGAAGACGCTGCCATGCACTACAGGTTTGTTGGCGATAAGGGCGGCGTCATTCAGCAGGTAGCGTGTGGGAAAGTTGTCGGTGCCGTCAAGAATGACATCGTAGTCAGCAATGATGCGCGCAACATTGGTCTCATCCAGGCGCTCGATGTAGGTAATCACCTTCACATCGGGATTCAAAGCCTCGATGGTCTCGCGCGCCGACTCGGCTTTGTACTGGCCGATGCGTTCGATATTATGTAAAATCTGACGCTGCAGGTTACTTTCTTCCACGACATCAGCATCGATGATGCCAAGCGTACCCACGCCTGCCGCCGCCAGGTAGTACGCCGCCGGAGAACCGAGACCACCCGCGCCGATCAATAGGACGCGCGAGTCGAGTAATTTGAATTGTCCCTGCTCGCCCACTTCGGGTATTAGCAAATGGCGACTGTAACGCTTCGCCTGCGCCTCGCTCATGGTGCGCGGCTGCACGAAAGGCAGACCACCGCCTTTCCACTGGCCAAAACCACCAGACATGGAGATGGCATTCTGGTAGCCCATCTGCTTCAGGGTGTTACCCGCCATGAGGGAGCGCACACCGCCTGCGCAGTAGAGCACTACCGTCTTAGACTTATCAGGTACCGCTTCTTCTATTTGCAATTCGAGGAAACCACGCGGCACATGTACAGCGCCGGGGATATGCCCCTCGTTCCACTCGTGCTTCTCTCGCACATCTACTAAGACAATATCCTGCCCCTCGCTGCCAGC
>DATGGW010000395.1:0-2434 GCA_035308345.1 Ktedonobacteraceae bacterium
GGCAGCGCTGGCCGGGCGCTTGCTGGCATCCATATCCAGCATCTGCGTGAGGAGTTGTTGCAGCCTGGGCAGAAAAGGCAAACCGGCCAATCGCAGCGGCGCGAACTGAAAGGGCGTATCCGAGGGATCATCGCCTGTTAAAAGCTGGTGGACTGTGGCTCCCAACGCGTAAATATCGGCGCGCGGCGTACTCTGCGCTCTGCCATACTGTTCGGGCGCGGCATAGCCGGTAGAGCCGAGCGCGGCGGTATCTTTCGACTGTCCCGGCTTGAAGTGACGCGCGATGCCGAAATCGATCAGGTAGATATGCCCGTTGGCCGCCAGCATCACATTGGCCGGTTTCAGGTCGCGAAAAACGATGGGCGGCTGGCGCATATGCAGGTAGTCCAGCACCCCGCATAGCTGAATGGCGATCTCCAGCGTTTTATCGATGGGCAGTCTGTTGCCGGGCAACTTCGCCAGCGCATCTTCCAGCGTCTCGCCTTCGATAAAGTCCATCACCAGATACGACCGGCCCATATCCGTGAACTGCTCGTAGATGCGCGGCAGGTTCGGATGCGTCAGTCCGGCCAGCAGCATGGCCTCGCGTTTAAAGGCATCGGTCGCCTCAACCATCTCCTGTGGCGTCAGACTGGCCTGACTCATCTCCTTGATCGCCACCAGACGATTGCCGAACTGCATATCCGCCGCCTTATACACCGCCCCAAAACCACCCTTCCCCACCTGTTGCAGGATTCGATAGCGCTGCTTGAGCAGGTGGTTATAGATCAGCAGTCCGGTACTCTGCCCGCCCTGTTGTCCCTGCGCTTGCAACGGCTGCCCGCAGGCATAGCAATACAGCGCGCTGGCCCGGTTGGCCGCGCCACAACTATCGCAATACAGCGGAGCATTCATCATGAGCAATCTTACCCGAAATATTACAAGGGCGGCTCTGCCCCCGCCCATACCCTGCATGAAACGTCAGCATGGTAGCACAGGTTAGAACAAGTGTCAAGATTTGGCGGACTGTTGAGTAGGGCTTATGCGTTCTAAAAAACCAAAAGGAAGGAGACAATCCCCCTCTTCTCTGGTAGGATGAGGGTCTCAACACAGACCGATCCATCCAGAAAGAAGAGGCAGATGCAGTATACAGAATCCATCGTCGATTGTCTAAAAGGACTCGCTCAGGACCATCGAGAAGCCATTGATTGGCAGAGGGTCGGTGAGCAGGTGAACGATCCACGCAGAAAACAAGGGAGACGGTACAGTATCACCTCGATCTTGTTACTCGCCCTGGCCGCGATGCTGTCCAATCATCTCTCGGAACTGGCCATCGCTGAATGGGGAGCAGGACAAAGTGACGAGAGCAAAAAGGCGTTAGGATTTGCCAATGGGGTGACTCCCCATCAAACCACGATCCAACGCCTCTTTCGCAGAGTGAATGCGGAAGAGGTGGAAAGCGCATTTCGCGCTATTTTTCTCCACCTCGTGAGCAGCCAGACGGAGAAACGAGGAGAGGATGCGGTAGCGATTGATGGAAAAGCCCAACGAGGGAGATTGAAGTTTGAAGAGCAGCAGAGCTATCCGGTGCCTGCCGTGAGTCTGGTCGACCAGCAGACGGGCATCGTGCTGAGCCAGGGGCATGTGGAGAAAACAGACCTCGAACCCCAGGGGGAGCCAGCAGCGGAAGAACCGACGAGTACCCTCACTGAAGAACAAGAGCACGAGGCGCAAGAAGTCAAGAAAGAGAAAAGTGAGCTGGCTGTCGCTTCCCGCCTCATCCAACATCTCGACTGGCATGGCAAAGTGCTCACCGGAGATGCCTTGTATTGTCAGCGATGCTTGTGCTCGGCGCTTCGTCTGGCAGGAGGGGATTATCTCTTTCTGGTGAAGGGAAATCAACCGCAACTGTTGGAAGATGTGCGCCTGCTGTTTGCCCCCCCCGCTCCGGCAAAACGAGCAGGAGAGGGGGTCTTGCGCTTAGCGGAACAACACGCTCACACAGCGGAGAAGGCTCACGGGCGTGTGGACATCCGCAGCATTCGGGTGTCTTCTGAACTCAAGGGCTACTCCGATTGGCCTGGCTTGGAGCAGGTCTTTGAGATCCGCCGAGGCTTTCACTCCAAAGGCGTCTGGAAAGAGGCGGTCCGCTACGGGGTCACCAGTCTGCCTGCCACGATTGCCAATCCTGAGCGCTTACTCAAGCTCAAACGAGGGCATTGGACCATTGAAAACCGCTTACATTACGTCAAAGATGTGACCATGGGGGAGGACAGAAGCACGGTCCATTGTGAGCATGGACCCAAAATCATGGCCGCCTTGCGCAATACCGTGGTCAGTTTGCTCCGTCACGCTGGATTTTCCAGGATTGCTGCTCGCATGCGCTACAACAGTACGCATCCTCAAGCTGCTTTGGAGGTCTTGTCTCTCTCTTTCTGAGAACGCATAAGCCCTA
>DATGGW010000396.1:0-7061 GCA_035308345.1 Ktedonobacteraceae bacterium
CTGCTGCGCAAGCATCCCAACCCGACACGCGAGCAGATTAAAGAGGCGCTGGCAGGCAATCTCTGCCGCTGCACCGGATATACCAAGATATACGAAGCAGTTGACGCGGCCGCTGAACGCTTACGAGCAGGAGGTGTGGCATGAAGATATACACGAAAAAACGGGAAGAGCAGCGCCGCGCCTATAGATATATCGGGCAGCCGCTGCCAAAGATTGATGCATATGCTAAAGTGACCGGGCGGGCGTTATATGCCGACGATATTATGCTTCCACGCATGCTTTATGGACGACTGCTGCGCTCGCCTCACCCGCACGCGCGCATAGTTTCGCTAGATACGCGCCGGGCGTTGGAATTACCAGGAGTGCTGGCGGTGATTACCGGTGAAGATTTGCCGCAGGCGTATGGTATTCTGCCATCCAGCCAGGACGAGCACGCGCTGGCGATTGATAAAGTGCGCTATGCCGGCGATCCGGTGGCTGCTATTGCCGCGCTTGATCCCGATATACTCGACGAGGCCATCAAGCTGATTAAGGTGGAATACGAAGTGTTACCGGCGTTGATGAGTATCGACGAGGCGCTGGCGCATCCTGAGAACAAGATCAACGATGAGGCGCGTACCGGCAATATCCACAAGGCCGTCTCATACGAATTTGGTGATATGGAGGCGGGTTTCGCGCAGGCCGAGTACGTGCGCGAAGACTGGTTTTACTACGAGGGTAATAATCACGCGCCGATGGAAGAACATTCCTGCGTTGCCAACTGGGAACCCATGCCCAGCGATCCTGTCGGCGGCAAACTGACCCTGTGGTCTTCCACGCAAACGCCGCACTATGTGCATCGCGAGGTCAGCAAAGTGCTTGACCTGCCGCCGTCGCATGTAAGAGTCATTGCGACCAATGTTGGGGGTGGTTTTGGCGGCAAAAGCGACCCTTTCTCGCACGAGATTTGCGCCTGCGAACTGTCGCGCCGCACCGGCAGACCCGTCAAGATTACCTGCACGCGCGAGGAAGTTTTTCTCATCCACCGCGGACGCCACCCGGTGAAAATGTGGATCAAAACGGGCGTCAAGCGCGATGGCACGTTGACGGCCATGCATTTTCGTTCGTGGCTGGACGGCGGCGCGTATGGCTCCTATGGCATTGCGACCACCTATTACACGGGCGCGCTGCAGACCGTTACATATACTCTGCCATGCTATAAGTTCGAGGGCATGCGCCTGTTCACTAACAAACCGCCCTGTGGCCCCAAGCGCGGGCATGGCACAACGCAGCCGCGTTACGCCGTAGAAGCGCACCTCGATAAGGTCGCGCACGATCTGGGTATGGACCCCGTCGAGTTGCGCCGCCGCAACCTGATCGAGCCGTATTCGCGCACCGTCAATGGACTGCGCATCACCAGCTGCGCGCTGGGCGAGTGCCTGGATAAGGTGGTCGAACGCTCAGGCTGGAATGAGTTTCGCTCTCAACGCAAGCTGGTGGACGCGATAAATCGCGTCCCTTCAGGACCCGGCGAACCGGTGATCAAACGCGGCATGGGCATCGCTGCCTCATCCTATATCTGCGGAGCGGGCAAACCGATTTACTGGAATGATATGCCGCATTCTGCCGTGCAGATTCGCCTTGATCGCGGCGGTGGTGTCATCGTCTACTGCGGCGCGACGGATATCGGCCAGGGGTCAACCTCGGTGCTGGCCTACATCGTCGCGGAAGAGTTGGGCGTGCAGCCCGGTCATATTCACCTGGAGACGGCGGATACCACGCTGACGCCTGTTGATCTCGGCTCCTACTCAAGTCGCGTGACGTTCATGGCGGGAAATGCCGCCATTGCTGCCGCGCACAAGCTCAAAGAGCAGCTTTTTGAGGCGGCTTCTCCCGAGTTGAATGTGCCGGTCGAGCGATTGCAGGCGGCCGAGGGCGTGATCTACGACGAGAATGACGCCGGGATATCGCTGCCTTTCGCGCAGGCTGTGCAACTGGCCGAGGCAAAATATGGCGCGCTGGTCGCATCCGGCTCCTATGCGCCACCGGAGGGTATGCATGGTGACTATAAAGGAGCGGGTGTTGGGCCATCGCCCGCCTATTCTTACTCGACCTGTGTCGCGCAGGTAGCGGTGGACGTGGAAACCGGTGAAGTGGTAGTGGAGAAACTCTGGCTGGCGCACGATATTGGACAATCGATCAATCCCCTGCTCGCGGCGGGCCAGGTTGAGGGCGGCGCGTACATGGGTTACGGCGAAGCGATCATGGAGCAGCAAGTCTTCCGCAAGGGGCGACATAAAATCCCCTCACTGCTGGATTATAAACTGCCAACCACGCTTGAGACGCCAGAAATTGAGACTATACTGGTCGAGATTCCCGATCTTGAAGGCCCGTTTGGGGGCAAGGAAGCCGGACAAGGCCCCCTCAATCCTGTCATTCCCGCCATTGCCAACGCGGTCTTTGATGCCGTGGGTGTGCGCATCGACGAAACACCCATCACAGCGGATAAAGTGCTCAAGGCGCTGCGGGCAGAGTCCGGGCAGACGCGCGCTCCGCGTCCCCAGGTCATGCCGAGTGAAGTGCCGTCGCCCTGGCCCACAAGATTGATTAAGTGGCAGCCGGAAGTATTAGATTTCGCAGAGACGAAAGGAAGTAGCTGATGTTACGGCTTCCGCCCTTTCGTTATCTTGCCCCGCGCTCGCTTGAACAGGCTGTAGAGATGCTCGCGCAAGAGGGCGAGCAAGCCATGCTGGTAGCCGGGGGTACCGACCTCTATCCAAACATGAAACGCCGCCAGTTCACGCCGCCGGTGTTGATCGGCCTGCGCGCCATTGCAGCGCTTAAAGGCATAGATGGTTCTCCAGAACAGGGCATGCATATCGGGTCGGGCGTGACGCTGACCACGCTGGCCGAACATCCGGTTGTGCAGCAGTCTTACGCGGCGCTGGCTACTGCTGCCGCCGCGGTTTCCACGCCGCAGTTGCGCAATGCCGGTACTATTGGCGGCAATGTGCTGCTGGATACGCGCTGCAATTACTATAACCAGACCGAGTTCTGGCGTCAATCCATCGGCTACTGTATGAAGAAAGATGGCGATATTTGTCTCGTCGCGCCCGGCAGTCCGCGCTGCTGGGCCATCTCATCGGCGGATACTGCTCCGGTGCTGATCAGCCTGGGGGCGCGGGTGCGTCTCGTGAGCGCGCGCGGCGAGCGATGGCTGCCCATCAATCAATTGTACCAGGATGATGGCATCCTACCCTATACAAAAGCAGCGGATGAAATACTTACCGACATCGTTCTCCCGCCTGCGAACGGCTGGCGCAGCGCTTATATAAAACTGCGCCGCCGCGGCTCATTCGATTTTCCCATTCTCGGCGTGGCCGCCGCCCTGCTCATAGCTGGCGATGGCACAATTGCCGATGCGCGCCTCACACTGGGCGCGGTAGCATCTCACCCGGTAGAGGTGCCAGAGGCAGCGCGTTTGATCGGTCAGCAGCCTACGCCGGAGTTGATCGAGGAGGTCGTGACCGGGGCAGCCAGACGCGCCAAACCACTTGATAACGCGGATTTAACCATCAATTATCGCAAACAAGTTGCGCCTGTCTATATTCGCCGCGCGCTCGCCGCGCTGTTGGAGGGGTAAGCATGTCTCAACTGGAAACAGCGGAACGTTCATTGATTGAGGCTCATCAGCTTTCTCGCCTGCAGATGGGGCTGGCGCGCATTCTGCCTCATAACCGCTTCTATGAGCGTAAACTGCTGGCGCAAAGCGAGTCTATACGTTTAGACACATTGGAACAACTCTCCAGCCTGCCTTTCACGACCAAACAGGAACTTGTGGTCGATCAGGAGGATCATCCCTCTTTCGGCAGCAATCTCACCTATCCGCTCGCGGACTACATACGCCTGCACCAGACCTCTGGCACAACAGGTCGTCCGTTGAAAATACTGGATACGCAGGAGAGCTGGGACTGGTGGGCCGATTGCTGGGGCAGCGTCTATCGCGCTGCCGGGGTTGGCCGCGATGATATTGTCTTCCTGGCCTTTGGTTTTGGGCCATTCATCGGGTTCTGGTCGGCCTACGAGGGCGCCAAGCGATTGGGCGCGCTGACAGTTCCTGGCGGGGGCATGGATTCGTTGCAGCGGTTGCGCGCCATACAGGAGGTGGGAGCGACGACGCTGGTTTGCACGCCGAGCTACGCGCTGCGCCTGGCGGAAGTAGCGCAGGAGCATGGACTTGATATGCGCTCATCCACAATAAGGGTGACCATTCACGCGGGCGAGCCGGGTGCATCCATCCCTGCCACGCGCCAGCGCATAGAAAAAGCGTGGCATGCAAAGTCATATGACCATGCAGGGATGACCGAGATGGGCGCGTATGGATTTGCCTGCACAGAGCAGCAAGGGGTACATGTCAACGAGGGTGAGTTCATCGCTGAAATTCTAGACTCGCGAGATCATCGACCTGTTGGTGAGGGCGAGACAGGAGAACTGGTGCTGACCAACCTGGGACGCTGGGGCCATCCAGCTATTCGCTATCGCACGGGCGACCTTGTGCGACATGGCGGCTATCAGTGCGCGTGCGGGCGCAGTTTACTTTTCCTGCCGGGAGGTGTGCTTGGGCGCGTGGATGACATGTTGATTGTGCGCGGCGTCAATGTCTACCCGTCCGCGCTTGCCAATATCCTGCACCACTTCCCCGAAGTGCAGGAGTACCGCGTTATCGTAACCAGCGCGGGAGCTATGGATGAAATTGCCTTACAGGTTGAATGCCCATCTATGCTGGTGGTTACACTTCAGGAGGCATTGCGCGTGGCGCTTAATTTACGCATCCCTATCGAGGTAGTCGAGCCGGGAATGCTGCCGCGTTTTGAACTCAAGGCGAAACGGGTAGAAGACCGCCGCAGAAAGTAGAAAATAGTGTCATTTTCTATTGCATATGCGCGTAATATTGGTTAAACTATAGTCGGGGTTTAAGAGAGCCACTGATCCTATTTGATGCTACTCCCTTGTTGTGCGTAAAAAGCTCTACTTCTGGGGGAAAGTCATGCAGTACTGCGATTCTTGCGGCACTGAACTGCCAGCTGGTGCGCGTTTTTGTGGGCATTGCGGGAGCATTCCAGGTGACGCATCAAGGGGCGTGACCAGAATTACAAACCCTCCCCAGTTAAACTTACCGCCAACTGCTACTCCCCCTCTATTCAATAGCCTAGCATACCCTCCGCTTGCAGATGCGCCAACCAGTTCCCAGGACAGCGATGTGACTATCAAAAGTCAATGGTCTGGAGAGCAAGAGCGCAGCCAGCAGGCGTGGCAATATACTGAACATCAAAGTGGCGAAAGCGGAGTTGTATGGCCTGATGCCATGCTTCCTTTTGCGGCTCAGGGATTGGGACAATTTCCGGCGGGAAATGCGCCAACTGTACCGGGGACGCCGCAAATAGGCGAAGTTCCCTCCATACAGGGGACGCCGCAAGGCCCCGGCAGCGCTCCACCGGCGCATGGATTGGTTCATCAGCCCCCGCCTGCTCCTCCGCACCCGTCTGCTCCACAGCAGGCAAGGACGTGGGAACACCAGCCGCATGCGGGACATGGGCAACAGACACTGCCAGCCCATCACCAGCAGCCGACGCCACCACCACAGCATCAGCCACCGGTGCAATATCATCATTTTCCGCCGCCACCGCATCGCCGGGTATCGCAGCCGCTGCGCGAGCGGCATGGATATGAGCGCGAGGCACATGAGCAGGCGAAAACGCAGTATACGCATAAATCTCGCTTTGGGCGTGCCCATAAAACGGGTGTGACTTCTGGTTCTAAGGTGGCGAGCGGAGTGGCCGCGAAATGGACCATTGTGCTGCTGGCGGCGGTGGTGGTGCTGGCCGCCAGTGGTGTTGTATTTGTGCTGGCGAAATCTCCCTCGCTTTCATTGACCGGCAGCAGCACAGTCTCCGCCGGAGGGATATTACATATTCACGGGACGGGATTTATGCCAGGAGGAAACGTTACGCTGACCGTCGATAATGGTCTATCAGCGCCCCTGGCCGGATCGCTTTCAACGAGGATTGCGTCGATTGGAGGGGGATCAGGCGCGGCGGACATTGCGCAAGCAGCGGACATGCTGAATAGCAAGCAGGCGCAAAAGCAGGGTGTCGCAAACGCAAATGGCACAATCGCAGTTAGCATCGCGGGAACCTTCGACGCGGACGTGCTTACGCAGCCTGACTGGCCTATCGGAAAGAATATTGTGCATGCGAACGAAAATGTTGGTTTGCGCAGCGCAGATTTGACTTTCACCCTGTTATCGTCGAGTCAGGCAACTACTACTGCAACGCCGAATCCAACACCCACAACCATGCCATCACCAAATACACCTTCAGGGTCGACACCGACGCCATCGTCGACGGCGTCACCATCGTCGACGCCGTCACCATCACCTACTCCATCACCATCACCGACGCTATCGCCAACTTCGACGACAGCGCCACCAACAACGTGGTCAGTTTCTCCAATTAGTTTGGATACAAGTAACTGCAGCGGTGGATCTCCTTGGACCTGTACAGTAACGTTGACAGAAGATGCCAGCTCGCCAGGCAATATCAACTGGTCCGCGAGTGATAGCCTGGGTGGTGTCAGCTTCTCCCCACCCAATGGAACGCTCGCGCCGGGCACATCAGTGCAAGTCACCATCTCCTCTCTCCCATGCCAGAACGATACCTTCACCTTCACAGACTCTTCAGGAGCGGCAAGTTCTATCTCCGCGTCGTTTAGTTGCACGCCGCCACCGCCGCCGCCAACATGGTCAGTCACCCCGACCAGCTTAGACGCTAGTAGTTGTGGTACATCAGCGCCCTGCACTGTAACTCTGACCGAAGATGCGAGTTCCACAGGCAATATTAGCTGGTCTGCCGATAGCACTGTTAGCGCAACTATCAGCCCGATGAGCAACACTCTATCTCCTGGTGCGCAACAACAGGTATCCATTTCCGCCATAGCCTGCCAGAACGGTACCTTCACCTTCACTGCTTCAGGGACAGCCTCGCCACAGACCCTCACGGTGTCATGGACTTGTAAGGTAGTCA
>DATGGW010000397.1:0-2912 GCA_035308345.1 Ktedonobacteraceae bacterium
CACCCTGCGAGAGATGTGTCCCTGGTCATCTTTCAAGCCATGGATTTTCGCGGGCGCGGTCTATGACCAAAGTCATGGGTCATCTCTCACTTTCTTCACCTCTCGCTTCCAGGTGGCTATGCTATAATTGCAGAAGAGAAGTAAGCCAGACGCAGAAGGAACAGGCCCATGTCCAGCCAGCCAACAATCGAGGAACGAGAAGTCTGCTATTTATCTCTAGAAGGAGCAAGCGTTCTCTCTCTTACCCTCCTCATCGGCTATCTGTTCACTCTCCTGACTGCGACTCGCCTCACGCTGCTCAATTTCCTGCTGTTTACTGCGCTCCAGCTAGGGTATGGTGCCTTGCTCTGGTGGATGAGACGAGTGGTGGGCAAGAGTCCGAAGCAATGGCCCCTCCCACTGGCACTCGGTCTCCTCGTCGTGCTCACAGGAGCGGTGGGCCTGCTGCCTGCCACTGGCCTGCAATGGGACTGGCTGCTCTTCCTGGTTACGCTCTCCTTGTTCTTTACCTTTCTCTCGCTCCGTCTGGCCATAAGCGCAGGTCTTCTCCTCTTTGTAGCGGTCGTGTTCAATCTCGGGTGGCTGAGCGATTGGCAGTGGTCTCAGATCTATGGATCGTTGCTCTCACTGTTTCCGGCCTTTCTCTTCGTCGGACTCTTCTCGCTGTTCGTGCGCATACTGGAGATACAAAAAGCGCGTGCCGAGCGTCTCTTCCGCCAGTTGGAAGCATCGAATGCCGAGTTGGAGCGGGCGCACGTCCAACTCCAGAACTATGCAAGTGAGGTAGAAGAACTCACGATTGTGCATGAGCGGACACGCCTTGCGCGCGAAATCCACGATACGCTAGGTCACTACCTGTCGATTTTGACGATTCAACTGGAAACGATTGGCAAATGGCAGGAACGTGATCCTGCCCGTGCCGCCGTCGAGATTGCAGAGGCGCGTCGTGTGGCGTCCCAAGCGATGCAGGAGGTGCGTAATGCTGTCGCGGCCTTGCGCCCTACGGGTATAGCAGAGCTGAGCTTTGCCGAGGCAATGACGCAATTGGGCAAAGAGTTTGAGCGCAACGCGCCAGAAACTTCCTTAACCCTTGACCTCGAGACGGAGTTCCCTGCCCTCTCCCCAGATATTTCGGTCGCGCTCTACCGGGCCGTGCAAGAAACGCTCACCAATATCCGTAAACATGCGCGGGCGAGCAAAGTGCTGGCGCGCCTGCGCTACGAGGATGGAGCATTAGAGCTGCTGGTGCTTGACAATGGAAAAGGCCTGGCTGATACGACACCTGCCCGCCCGGGCAAAGGTTTTGGCCTGGTCGGTCTGCGGGAGCGCATTGAGCTCCTCGGTGGGCAGGTGTCATACGGCCCGGCCCAGCAGGGTGGCTATCGTGTCACCGTACGTGTGCCTGTCCCAGCGGAGCCCTCAGCTTCGTTCGAGGGACAGCAGGGGAGGGGTGAGGCAGAACAAGAGGCGCGCATCATTTTCTGAGAAAGGGCAGGAGAGAAGCATGACGACACGCATTCGTGTCTTGATCGTGGACGACCAGACCCTTGTCCGTGAGGGGTTGCGGAAACTGCTGGAATTCGAGCCCGATTTTGAGGTCGTCGGAACAGCTCGTGATGGAGAGGCTGCCATCACTGCGGTCGAGCAGCTTCATGAAGCAGGGACGCCGCCCGATGTCATTCTCATGGACATTCGCATGCCTCGCAAGGATGGCATCGCCGCCACCAGGGCTGTGAAGGAACGGTGGCCCGATGCTCATATTGTCATCCTGACCACCTTCGACGACACCGAACTGATCCATACCGGCTTGCGGGCGGGCACATTGGGCTATTCGCTCAAGGATATCAGCGCCGAGCAACTCGCGCTGACCGTGCGCACGACGGCAAGCGGGCAGGTGCTCTTCCAGCCGGAGATCGCGGGCAAAGTCCTCTCTGCCTTCGCGCCCGCTGCGCCGGCCAGGTCGTCCCCCCTTGCTCCAAACGCCCCCTCGTTTGCTTCCTCGCCCTCCACCTATATCGATGCGACGGCCTCGATTGAGCCACTGACTGAACGCGAACGCGAGATCCTCATGCTGGTGGCCAGGGGAGCTTCGAACCGTCAAATAGCGGAACATCTCTACCTCACCGAAGGGACGGTGAAAAACCATATGAGTAACATTCTCGGCAAATTGGGCGTACGTGATCGCACGCAGGCGGCCTTCAAGGCGAAGGAGCTGGGACTAGCTTAATCACGCTACAACGTGCTTGCTGCCTGCTCGTTGCGCATCCCGTGGGTTCTTTCGGCCACTCTTTGCCTTCTTCATCGTCGAACTGAAGTCGCGACGGGTGATCCATGTGGGCGTGACACGAACTCCCACCGGCACTTGGACGGCGCGTACCGCTGCGAGAAGCCACGCCTTATGGACAAGCACCGAAATATCTGATGCGCGATAACGACAACAAATTTGGATCCCGCTTTGCTCGTGTGGCGAAAACAAGCACGATCAAGATCCTCAAAACGCCCGTTCATGCGCCACGAGCCAACGCCATCTGTGAGCGCTTCTTGAGGAGCGTGAGGCAAGAATGCCTCGATCACCTGCTGATCCTGCATGAGAAGCAGCACGAGCCGCGTGCTCAATGCCTATGTGGGCTACTTCAATCAGGCACGGCCGCACCAAGGGATTGAACAGCAAAGATCGGTTCCTTCCTCTCAGGAAGCAGGGAACAAGGTAATTGCTCTTCCGGTCATGGATGGACTGCACCATAACTACCGCTGGGCAGCTTGAAGCGGGACCACGTGTGCAATCGTCCAGCTATTGGACCTCGTCCCCCAGCCCATAGCGTCGTATCTGAAGAGGTCAGTGGAAGACCTCTCCTGCACCCTTTGTATGCCTTCCCTGATGGTCTGCTGCCCCATACCGGCCTGTTTTCTCT
>DATGGW010000398.1:0-2705 GCA_035308345.1 Ktedonobacteraceae bacterium
CGCCGACATTGCTGCGCCTACGCTCCTGATGCGGGCCGATCCATCGCGTGGGTCAACGCTCGACGAGGCCGCGTGGCAAAGAGCGCAGCAGTACCTGCTCGCCCACAGCCGCGCCGTCCAGATAGCGGGAGCCACCCACAATGTGCATCGCGGCACGTTCGATGCCTTCATGCAGGTCGTTGACGCGTTTCTGAGCCGGGAGAAGCGGGAAGGCTCCCTCTTCATGGTCAAAGGATAACCGCTCTGGTCAACCCTTGAGAGCGTGCAGCATCCCCGCTCAGCAGAAGAAAAACCCGCGTAATAGATGCGAAACAAGTAGTATCATATGGAGATCGTTGTGGGAAGCTGGCGATGGTCAGTTCAGTTAGCTTGTAGGGAAGTGGTATGCTGAGTCAAAACGGAGGAGAGCCATGCCACAGCACCCACCTGTGACCTTGACCAGCGAAGAACGAACGACCCTGGAGACCTTTGTGCATCGGGGCAAAGCCAATGCCCGTACCCTCACCCGCGCCCGCATCCTGCTCAAATCGGCGGACGGCTGGAGTACAGCCGATCTTGCCGAGGCTTTCGATGTGTGCCAGGCGACCGTCACCAATGTGCGTGGGCGGTTCGCCAGAGGGGGGCTGGAGGCCGTCTTGCACGATAAAGTACAGCAGCACCGGCGCAGCGCCCTTTCCGGCTTACAGACCGCCCATGTGATTGCGCTGGTCTGTAGCCCGGCCCCCGATGGGTATGACCACTGGACCGTGCGCTTACTCGCCCAGAAAGTGGTGGAGTTGGGATTTATGACGAACATTTCGCTACGACCATCCACGAGCTGCTGAAAAAAACGAACTCAAACCGTGGCAGCACGAACACTGGTACCTCCCCTCAGTCGGAGGGGAGTTTGTCGCGGTCATGGAAGACGTACTCGATCTCTACGAGGAGGAGTATGACCCGCATTATCCGACGGTTTGCCTGGATGAGGAGCCGGTGGTGCTGCATGCCGATGTGCAGCCCTGTTCCCGTGGAACCAGGCCAGCCGGAGCGCGTGGATTACGAGTACGAACGCCGTGGCACGCGCAATCTCTTCGTGATGGTGGAACCATTGGCAGGATGGCGGCACGTCGTAGTGACGGCGCAACGCACCAGGCAGGACTACGAAAGGCGCGTGCGTTGGCTGGTCGATGAGGTCTATGCGCACGGCGAGTACATCCGGCTCGTCCAGGACTACTTGAACACGCATACGCCGGCCTCCCTCTACGAAACCCTCCCGCGGAAGCACGTCGCATTCTCCAGCGCATTGAGTTCCATTACACGCGCCATCCATGGCAGCTGGTTAAACATGGCTGAGATCGAGATCGCCATCCTGGCGCGCAACGCCCTCTCACGACGCCTGACAGACGAGGCAGCACTGCGCGCGCCCGCGTGCTGGCGGTGGAAACCGAACGCAACATGCCCCAGCGCGGCATTGCCTGGCAATTCACGCGGGCGCGATGCTCGTGTCAAGCTGGAGCGCTTTATCCGGTGAAGGAACCCTCATTGGACTGATCAGCAGATGCAGATGTCTGTTGCAGACACCTGGGCTGCCAGGATGAACTTGCAACGAGCATGCGCGAGAGGAATGCTGCTTGCGGCTTCTACGGTCTCGGTTGACTTGGAACGAGGACGGGCAGATGGCGTTCTCGCTGCAGCAATTGCCGCCATTGATAGCGCTGATGGAGCGCCCCACTCAGCAGGAAGGTGATGACTCCCATACTCGTCGAGACCCACAACGGCAAGGCGAACACCGCACACAGCAGGCCCACAAAGCTCCCGACCAGCACGCTGTTGATCACAGCGATCATGGCAGCGGTATTGAAGAAGATCTGCCACCAGGAGGTGTGCATCCCTTCCTGGCCCACGATCCCTTCCCGATCATCATGCGTGGAGAGGATAAAGTAGGGACGCATCTGCGGGGCATACTCCAGATAGAGGTGGCGAATGCGGTTGAGTCCGCTTGTATAGATGAGATTGACTGAGGCCCCTTGCAGCGTGCGCTCAAAGGTGATCAGTCCCATCAACACGAGGGTGGGAAGCACGACCAGGCTAAACACGAAAAAGGCCGTGCCCAGATGGGAGATCTGTCCCACCAAAGCCAGTGCTACTAATGTGCTTGAGACGGCTCCCACAAAGAGCGAGGCCCGGCCATTGGCTTCTGCAATGGCCATGGCTCGTGCCGTCTGCAAGTTGAGGTGTTCGGTGGTCATGATCGTGACGAGTTGGGAGGAAAGCTCTACGGGGAACTGGTTGGTTTGCTGCTCCATGGGTATCTCTTCCTTTCAGGCCGGGACTCTTCCCCTCGTAGGTAGAAAGAGTGATCCGTCTACTTCTCGTTCAGTAGCCTTGCCGCATGCTTTGGGCTGTTCCTCTCATTCTATCTCACACATGGAGAGCCATCGTTTCAACGGAAAGAGCCGCCATCGTTCTCGTAGCTGAGGTGTCATCTCTTTGCCGCCGACAGAGAGGTGAGAAGTCCTCTGTCAAAACCTAAGCGGACTGAGCTTTAGCAAAGCAAACGGTCGCTTTTTGGGGTCACCATAGTATTGACTCGACTTTGGCCATTTTTGGAGAAGAGGCAAAGGAAAGGAGCTGTTTTTCATTGGAAGGCTCCTCTCCTCAAATCGGAGCCTGACCCGCCCTGCCTTAGAAGACGTAGCCTTGATTGACCCAATAGTGCCAATCTT
>DATGGW010000399.1:0-3468 GCA_035308345.1 Ktedonobacteraceae bacterium
ACGTGGGCAACGCCTGATCGAAGCGCCTGGGGATAACCGGAAGGTCTACGGCTTTGGCTTGGTGGGCTGGCGTGATGGCTGGTTCGATGGCAGAGTCGCTCCAGGACGCACCGCTGACGTGTTCTGCGAGCAAGTGCGGGCCGCTGTGACTCGTTCCAAGCAGCGCGGGCGGGTTGCCATCGTGATTGCCGACAATCTCAGGTCCCACACTTCGGCAGGCTCCTTGCTTGTGCGCAGCATGCTCACCGAACTGCAAGAGCATTTGCACCTGGTATATACGCCTGCTTATGATCCTGACGCTAACCGCATTGAATGGCTTTGGCGCATCTCGCGACGGGTAGTGACCCACAATCATCAGCGTATGGATTTCGCGTCGTTGCTCTCTGATGCCAGGGCCCACTTTGATATGCTCGCCAGAACCCCTGACGACTTGCTTCGTCACATTGGTAGCCCTTTTGCACCTGCCAAGCGACCAGATCGGTCACAAGCGAATGCTGCGTGATCAACGTACTATTGATCTATCTCTCTCAAAATCCTGGTATTCCTGATGAATTGGAGAGTCAGGCTTACTCTATAAGATACGGAGACCTCTCTTTCATACCAAACATTTAAGAACAAGGGTCGCCCGTTGTCCTTCCTTTGCAGGGACCATATTCCTTCTTGAAAGGACATTGCCCTTGCGAGTGTCAGGCCCCCAAATAACAGCATTTTTCGCGTAAGGTATCGCACCTTTTTCATGACTGGTACGTAGAAAAGGGAGGACGATATGACTGAAAATAAGAGAGATACACCACATACACACGACGATCAATTGCCTGCTGATGACGGGAATATGCCTATTAGCCACGCGGCTTTGCTCGCGGATATGGAGCAGGTCTTCACGGAAGCGCGTCCGCGTCTGCTGCGGCTGGCACATTTGAACGGCATGTCGCCCGACATCGCCGATGATGTCGTGCAAGAAACGATGATGGAAGCTTGGCGACATGTCGAGAATCTGCGCGACCCGCAGCGTTTCCATGCATGGCTCGACGGCATCTGTCGCAACGTCTGTCGTCGCTACAAAACGCCAAATGGCGCGCTGCACCGACACTTCTCGCTCTCCAATCTCGCCCGCGACAACGAAACGAAAAACGCAGCTGACGCCTTGCTCGCTCTCCCCGACCCGTTCGCCATTGACCCGGCGGAGGAGCTGAGCCGCCAGGATTTAGCAACCTTGCTCGACCGTGCAATGGAGCATCTTTCACCCGATACGCGCAAGCTCGTGGATCTGTGCTACCTTGCGGAAATGCCGCAGCGCGAGGTGGCTCTCCAGTTGGGATTGACCATCGGCACACTGGAATTACGCCTGCACCGCGCCCGCAAGCAACTGCAGCAGGTACTCAACGGCGCATTGCACGCCGACGCCGAAAGCTTCGGTCTGGCACTTGACCCGATGCAGGTACAGGGATGGCGGGAGACGCGCCAGTGGTGCTTCTTCTGCGGCAAACACCGCATGATCGGCATCTTCGAGACACAGCCCTATGGGCGTGTTGCTCTGCGCCTGCGCTGCCCCGCATGCTCCAACCGCTACGACTTCGATGTGATTAACTCTGGTGGTCTGGTTTCAATGGAAGGTTTGAGCTCATTTCGCCCTGCCATCAAGCGGCTCTTCCAGAACATAGGAGAGCGTTTCTGGATACCACTGACAAAGGGCGCATGCCCTCAATGTAACGGATCTGCCCTGGTCAGCATTATTGACTCCAGCAATGTCTCATTCCCGGTGCCACCTGATCGCTACTGGGTACGCTCAGCATGCTCGAAGTGTGGAATAAGCACAACAGATATTTCCACAGTCTTTATCTCATACCCGATTGTCAATCGGTTTGTAGTACAACACGAACGTTGCATAAGCGAACCGTATCAGTTATTTGAACACGATGGAAGACCGGTGATTTGCGCCAGACTCACGGATGTGATGAGTGCAGATCAACTGACCGTCCTTCTGGATGTTCAAACCTTGCATATTCTCGCGGTCTTTTAATCGGCTCTGACCTCAACATGACCAGAAACAGAGAGAAAGGACTCATTATGTCTTCTTCAATGGATCACGTTAACGAGAATCAGGAAAGCGAACCGTCAGAACACACAAAACCTCATGCGACTGAGAAGCGAAAACAGGGTGGTCTCTTCTCGCCACTCAGAGTACGCAATTTTCAGTTGCTGTTTGCAGGACAGACCATCTCGACACTGGGCGATACCTTTTACGCGGTCGCGTTGCCCTGGCTGGTACTGACGACGGGCGGCAACCCGCAAGAACTAGGCATCATTCTGACGGGTTACGGTCTGCCGCGTCTGGGAACCATTCTGCTTGGTGGAGTACTCACCGATAAGATACGCCCACGCCGGGTCATGCTGATAGCCGACGCGGTACGCGCCGTACTGGTTGCTCTACTCGCGGCACTCGGCATCGTGGGACACCCCACATTCTGGCAACTGCTGGCCGTTGCCATTCCGCTGGGAGCCTTCGAGGGTCTATTCATCCCGGCCTCGTTCACCATGATACCCGATATCCTGGACGACGCCGACCTGCAGGCGGGCAATGGCCTGAACTTTTCCTCTGCACAACTGGCGACGCTCGTTGGCTCCGGTATCGCGGGCGCCGTTGTCAGTGCCGTCAGTTCCGGTATTGCGCTCGCCATTGACGCGGGAACCTTCATCGTATCCGCCGTTTCGCTGGCGGCGATGCGCTCAAAGAAAGGAGCCATTGCGGTGACGGCAAATGCTGCTCCGACAAAGGAGCAAGCTGAAACGACAGATGCAAGGAGGAGTGAAAATGAAAGTGAGCCAGTACTGGGTTTCTGGCAGACCATCCGTTCCTCAGCCCTGGTGCAGGTCGCGTTCGTCATCGTCGTTGTTGCCAATCTCACCTTCGGCGGCATGGTCGAGGTAGCATTGCCAGCCCTCGCGCGCGGCCCGTTGAACGCGGGCGCGGCTGGCCTTGGCTTCCTGCTCTCCTCCTTCGGTGCGGGCGCGTTGATAGGCAGCATCGCGACGGGCTTGCTCAGCAAATTGACGCATCGCGGCGCCATCGCTCTACTAGTAGCCGTCGTCCAGGCAAGCGCCATCGCGCTTGTTCCTTACGCGGGTGGCCTCATCGGTGGACTCGTTTGTATGCTCATCATGGGCTTTGCCAACAGCATCACGAACGTGCTGTTCATCACACTCATCCAGCAAACGCTGCCTCACGCACAACTGGGACGGCTCATGAGCGTGATCATGTTCGCCTCGCTCGTCTCGTATCCCATCTCCGTGCTGCTCGCTGGTATCCTCGTCACCCGCACTGGACCAGCCATCATGTTTCCCATCAGTGCGGCGTTCCTCACCGCAGGTGCACTATTCGGCCTGTCGCGCCGCGAAATCCGTCAGTTGTAGCGGAACCCGATATTGACAGAAGAAACCCTGCCTTTCGGTCGACCGAAAGGCAGGGTT
>DATGGW010000400.1:0-2538 GCA_035308345.1 Ktedonobacteraceae bacterium
CTGCTCCGCTCGCCGCCATCGCTCACCTGATGAAATTTAGCGTCAGCGTAACCGATGATCGGGCCTCCTTTGCCAATGCTGAACGTTTCCCCACCGCGAAACAGGTGCTTGTCGGTGATATTGAGGGCATCCTGCGCAACTATCCCATCACACCACGTACCCATATCGTACTTGTCACCCGCGCCCATGCGCACGATGTCCAGGGACTGCGAGCGATTATCGACTCTCCGGCGGCTTATATCGGCATGATCGGTAGCCAGCGGCGCGTCTGGGCGGTCTTCAAGCTCCTGCACGAAGAAGGAGTGCCAGCCGAGAAGTTGATGCGCGTGCGCGCGCCCATCGGCCTGGACCTCGGTGGTGGTACTCCAGAAGAGATCGCGCTTGCAATCATGGCGGAAATCACCATGCTGCACCACAGCGGCTCCGGCCAACCGATGTCCGATCAGCTTCGGAGCCGCTACATGGAACGGTTGCAACGAGAAACGTTGAAAGATTCACGAGGGTGAAGCAAAGGTCAGGACGTTGACGGCAGTGTTTTCAGAAAGCGTCGTATTGTCCTCAACAATTATTCTACGGGCAAGCCAGCTTCCTTCCATGCAGGATACCCACCATCGATAGTTCGTGCCTGTAAGCCCTGCCCGGTCAATAATGCCGCGGCACGTTCACCACGCGATTCGCCCCGATGATGCATGTTGCAGTAGGTGACGACAGGTCGATCACGCGGAATCTGCTTGAGCTTCCTGGCAAGCTGGCCCATAGGAATATTGATAGCGCCCTGGATATGACCGGAAGCATACTCGCCAGGGCCGCGCACATCGATAATAAATGGTTCCAACGTGCCACTGGCGTACAACTCCTGCGGGCTGACAAGGTTACTGACGGGGATATTCGCGGCCAGCGTGGAATCCTCGTAGATGGCCTGAAAAGCCGGATCGGCGCGAAGTACATCCAGGTCGGTGTCGTGCCGCGACCATTCGACGAGCGTCGGCCTGAGCCGCAGCGCCTCCGGTAGGACTACGAGCGCCTTCTCAGGCCAGCCATTCATAGCGTAGAGACATGCCTGGTTATAGAGCGCACCACCAAGTGTTTCTGGTGGTAGTTCGGCTTCACGCGCAGCCGCCAGGAGCGCTTCTTGTAGCTGTAGAGCGGACTGCCGATCACCGCGTTGCAGATAGCAAGTCGTTAGCTGACTGCAAGTATGCCAGAGCCCGTTGCCGAGCGTTTCTTCCCACAGTGGCTCCCCTTCTTGCCAGTCGTAGCGGTTGGGATCAACCAGCTCCTCCTCGCGCAGACTTTCAACCTGCGCGATGAAGGCGCTATAGATTCGCTTTGCCTCCTCTTCAACGTCATCGAAACTGCTCTTTTGATAACGGGTGAATGCATCGCTGTTGAGCTGATGGCATAGTTCCATATCCCGCCAGACAGGAGGCGTTTCGCCGCGCACCGCCATTGCCAGCTTCTGCGTCTGCAATTGGTGCCAGAGCATAATGTTGGCCAGGAAGTCCTTTGCCGACCAGCGGTCAGGTGTACCTCCTGCCTTTCGCTCAGCCTCGCTCAGCCCGCATACGAACTGCTGTACTTGTTGATGCGAGAAGTTAAGCAGCGTAAGGATTCTGGGTTTCATCTTCAAATTGCTCATTGTTCTGATCTCCTTTCATATAATCAGTTAGGAAGCCAGGATATTACCCATTCCCCTATTACCTGTTTCCCAAACAGGGTGGGGGTGCGCAAGGGGATGTCCCTATCCTGGACATCTTGCGTTTCACTCCATTTCGTGTCTTTCTTCATAATCACCGCTCACAACTATCCAATCACTTGAGTGGAGCAATCCTTACAACATTTTTTATGGCCCACAATCTGAAAAAACGTGTAAGGAAAAGGGCGCTCAGGTGATAAGATAGTAAATAAGAGAAGAAGGTAAAAGCAGAGATAATAGGAAGGGAGGTATGATGCTAGAGATTATTGATGATCTGGCCCACCAAGTCTTGCCTGGCGAACTTCAGCGGCTGCGATCAGCATTGATCGCCGATCAAAATGGCCTGCTTACGGCAACACGATTGCGCCTTGCCCAAATTGCGCGAGCGAGAGGCGTCGATAGCAACGCCATCGACGATATAGCTCAAGAGACCTTACTTGAAGCATGGAGTCATCTCGATAGGCTCACCGCACCGGCAGGCTTTCAAGCCTGGATTGATGAAATTTGCCGAAATGTCTGCCGTCGCTATTCTCGCAGGCTACAGGAAAATCTGCTCCGTTATACTCCAATTTCCAGGTCTTATCAGGACAATGAATCCTCGTCTGGTGAGGATGATGTATCTCCGCTAACCAACATACTTGACCCCAATACGCCCGATCCTCTGGAGGTGCTGGCTCGGCAAGAATTGGTGCTGCTGCTTGACCGCGCTCTCGATTTGTTGCCTCAAGAGAGCAGGCAGATAGTGGAAATGTGTCACCTGCTTGAGTTACCGCAGAGCGAGGTGGCTGAGCGATTGGGAATCTCCGTTGGCACCCTGTATACGCGACTTCATCGCGCTCGCC
>DATGGW010000401.1:0-3899 GCA_035308345.1 Ktedonobacteraceae bacterium
TGTGCGCTTCCAATCCGCTGACCACGCAGGACGATGTGGCAGCGGCACTGATTGCCGAGTACGGTATTCCAACTTTCGCCATTAAGGGCGAAGACGAGCAAACCTATTACCGTCATATCAACGCGGCGCTCGATCACAAGCCCAATATGACGATGGACGATGGCTGCGATCTGGTTTCGACGATGCATACGAAGCGGACCGAACTGATCCCCAATGTCATCGCTGGTATGGAAGAGACAACGACGGGCGTGATCCGGCTTAAGAGCATGGAGAAGAATGGCGTGCTGCGCTTCCCCGTGCTGGCCGTCAACGATTCCGATACCAAGCACATGTTTGACAACCGCTACGGGACCGGACAAAGCTCGCTCGATGCGATTATTCGCTCGACCAATGTGCTGCTGGCTGGCCGTACCTTTGTCGTCTTCGGCTATGGCTGGTGCGGTCGTGGAGTGGCTTCGCGAGCGCACGGGATGGGCGCCAATGTGATTGTGACGGAGGTCGATCCGACCCGCGCACTGGAAGCGGTGATGGATGGCTATCGGGTGATGCCCTCGTTGGAAGCTGCCGCGCTGGGAGACATTTTTGTGACGGTGACTGGCAATATCAATGTGATCGACGAGCAGCATCTGGCACGGATGAAGGATGGCGCTTTGATTGCCAATTCCGGCCACTTCAACGACGAGATCAACATTCCCGCGCTGGAGAAGCTGGCCACGGGCGGCAAGCGGCGCGTGCGCGATTTCGTGGACGAGTATACGTACGCGGATGGGCGGCAGGTTCATCTCCTGGCAGAGGGGCGTCTCGTCAATCTATCTGCCGCCGAAGGCCATCCCGCCAGTGTGATGGATATGAGTTTCGCAAATCAGGCGTTGGGCGCCGAGTACATGCTTCTTTCCGCGAATACGCTGCAACCTCGTATCTACACGATACCTGTAGAGATCGACAAAGAGATTGCGCGGCTGAAGCTACATGCGATGGGTGTGCGTATCGATACGCTGACGGCTGAGCAGGATGTGTATCTGAATTCGTGGGAGTCGGGGACGTAGCCAGACCCCAACCCCAGGGTAGGCGTAAAGTTAAGGGGAAGGGCGCCCGCAAGGGGACGCCCCTACAATGACACGACGCGGCTTGTCAGGCTCATCTCATTGTAGGAGCGTCCCCTTGCGGGCGCCCTTCTCTAACTCATTCTTTGATAATACGTTAGTACATCGAATGGAAGGCCAAACTTATGCAGCTTGCTATTATTTCTGACATTCACGGCAATTGTTTTGCGCTTGATTATGTCCTTGAGGATATTCGCCGCCAGGGTATCGAAGAGATCGTCTGTCTGGGAGATGCCATTCAAGGGGGAGCGCAGCCAGCTGAGACGGTGCAGCGTCTCAGGGCGTTGGGGTGTCCTGTGGTGATGGGCAACGCCGACGACTGGTTGTTGACGGGTCAGGAGACTTCACCGCATGAGCAGGTGAGCGAGCAGCAACTGGCGGTCAGAGATTGGTCGCTAGCGCAGCTTACCAACGAAGACCTGGCCTATATGCGAGGATTCCAGCCAACCATCGAGATTTCACTCGAAGCCGGGAAGAGGCTGCTCTGCTTCCATGGTTCGCCTCATTCTTACAATGATATTCTGTTGCCTGATACGCCGGAGGAAACCTTCCGCCAGCTTCTGGGTGGCTTCGATGCGACTCTGTTCACGGGGGGACATACGCACACGCAACAATTGCGGAGACTGGGCGATGCGTGGTATTTCAATCCGGGCAGTGTTGCTCTTGCCTATAACTGGGAGCTTTCCGAAGAGGGGCTGCAAGTAGACCCCTGGGCAGACTATGCAATTGTGACTTCTGAAGATGCGCGTTTTGGCATCACCTTTCGCCACGTTCCTTTTGATGTTGTTGAGCTTTCACGAATCATACGCGCCAGCGGCAGACCTTATGCTGAACAGATCGTTGCCCTTTATCAGAGAGAGGCGTGATAGGGCGCTGGGTGCAGTTCATATTTTTGCATGGGCCTGTTCGCGAAGTCGACGTGGAGAGAAAGTCTGCCGTCCCCATCGTTTCTGAGACTCGGTGCGTCCGGTGGACGCAGGAGCAGGAGGCGGTGGAGAAGGAAGAGGAGGAAAGCAGGCCAAGAGGATGGGCAGAGGCAGACGAAAGAAGGTGGTGAGTAAGCGAGCGGCGGCGCGGGTCAGGTTGGCCTCACGTCGTGTTCGGAACCGCTGGATACGCTGCGTGTGGTTCTCGGCACAGATGCGGTTCCAGCCGTGAGCCCAGCGCTCACTGCACAAGGTGGTGCGTAAGGCCAGCATCGGATTGACGTTGCTCCGCTCCCAATGCATCCCGGCTCCTTTGAGTCGCGCCTGGACCACCTGTTTGTTGCCGCTTTCGGCCATGCCTGAGCCGATGGGCCAGCCTGCTTGCTGATAGTGGGGATACTGCATGAAGGCTTCTCGCTTGCACAAATAGCTGATCTTTTCGGTCAAGCCAGGCGTCGGAAAAGCGACCGCGAGGAGCGCGATCGTCGCCAACAAGTCGCTGGGTCCTTCCGTTTTGAGGGTGTGCAGCTGTTGGCCAGCCCACTCTTCTGAGAACGGGGCGCCCGCGGCTCGCGCGAGGTCAGCAATCTCGTTGACGTAACTAGCAGCATGGGCAAAATCCAGAATGTAGATGGCATCTGCTCGATGCCCGTGGACAAAGCCAACAATCCATTCTGCCCCATCTTGCAAGGCTGCCACCTCGTCGGCTCGTTCCACTCCTCGGCGGCGGATTTCTGAGGAAGCCAGATCAGCAAACGTCTCGGCATCGGCCAGGCGAGCAAAATACGAGAGCTGGTCACACTCCGGAGCCTCCTCGCCCTGACTCACTTCTCCAATGGTGACCATCTTGACTTCGACCCACTCGTTGGGCCGCACCGGAACCAGCACGCCATCGGTCGCCATCACCAACCGACCGGGAGCCGACTCCTGGCCTGGGGAGGAGGCGAGGGGGTGAGCCTGCTGATCCTGCTCCTGCTCTACGCACCTCCCGGCTTGCTCGGTCAGGCGACGGATGGTACTCGGACTGAGCGGCACCTTGAGCAAAGTCTGGAGATGGGTGGCAGCTTGGGCAAAGGGCAGCAGCGTCCCCAGCAAGACCACGGCCTGATGCAGGTGCGGAGTCACCCCACTGGTCGGCAAGGCCAACTCCTCATCCAGGGGGAAAAACCCCGCTTCCACAGAGCGGGCAGGTTCCATACTCTCGCGAGAGTGTCACCTCTTTTCCCCCGTGCGTCACCAGACGGCGCTTGTGCTGGCCTCTGGCTTGCAACGGGCTTCCACACTGCGGGCAGCGGGGGCGTTTCTGCTCCTCCTGCCCACTCCACTCTCGTCTCTCGCTTTGCTGCGCCAAATCTGCCAGCATGTGCGCTCGCAGTCCTGACAACTGGGCATCCAGTTCCTCTTCGATCTCTTGCAACGTGGCGTGGGGGTGGGCTTTGCGCCAGCCTTCCAGTTCCTCCGACATCCTGTCATTCAGGTGTCGCCACACTTCGGCCAGAGGGGTCGTTTCCATGAGAGAACCTCCTTGCTTTGTTCACTTCTTCTTTTGCTCTCGATTCTACCATCTCTCCACCTCTTGGCCACGATACGCTTGAGTTTGCAAAAATATGAACTGCACCCGCCCAACCTACACAACCGGAAGGATATTCCAATATATGCTATACTTAGAGCAGACGTTCTTGCATAATAAAGGAGTTCCAGCTTGCCCTTCTCTCTCGATGAAATCCATACCAGTACAGCACCAGAAGATGAATACCTTTTTGGCTGGGATGCTACGCCCGGTATTGTCTCGGTCTGGGCCAGTCGGGAGGGAAGAGCGATTGTCTGGCGGCGGGTCAACGGTGAGGTGAGGTGTACGACCGAGTATTTC
>DATGGW010000402.1:0-4454 GCA_035308345.1 Ktedonobacteraceae bacterium
GCCCTCGCGGGCCATATTCACCTGCACATGTTGCTCATCGACTTCCATACGCTGTGAAATAGCCTTGAGCAGGTCATGCTTGATAAGCTCGAGTAACTCCGGATTCACTTTGATACGATCATGAGCCAGAGCTACTTTCAAGCGTTCTTTTGCTACCTCACCGGGAGTAGGCTTCTTGCGACCGATTATAAATTCAAACACACCCATGGCTTTCGCCTCCTTCAATCAGGACGAGGACAAGCACTAGGCCACCACAGCTGCCCAACCCCGCTCCATGTCCCTACAGAATGTAAACGCCTGCTAGTTGCCCGATTTATCGCGCCCGTATCGCGCCCGCGGGGCCAAATCCCATCAACCGGCGCAGGCGTTCCATGAGCGTGGACGCTTCCGTTAGCTCTTCGAGTGGAACTTCCTCGCCCAGCAGGCGCTGGGCAGCGTTGAGATAGGCGCGTCCCGCCCTGGTACGTTTGTCATAGACGATAGGTTCGCCCTTATTGATGGCGACGATGATAGTTTCATCCTCAGGAATGATGCCGAGTAAATCGATGCCCAGCACTTCCAATACGTCGGCCACGTCCATCATATCGCCGCGCCTCACCATTTCAGGGCGGAGCCGGTTGAGGATCAGGCGCGGCTCCGGTTTGCCCGCCGCTTCGACCAGGCCGATGATGCGGTCAGCGTCGCGCACCGAAGCCATTTCCGGGTTTGCCACAATGATGATCTCGTCCGCGCCGACAATCGCATTGCGAAAGCCCTGCTCGATGCCGGCGGGGGAGTCGATGATGATATAATCAAACTCCGGTCGCAACTGCTGGCAGAGTTGCTCCATCTGGACGCTATTCACGGCATTCTTGTCACGTGTCTGGGCGGCAGGCAGCAAATAGAGTTCAGGCTGTCGCTTGTCTTTGATGAGCGCCTGGCGCAAACGACATTGTCCTTCGACGACATCGACAAGGTCATAGACGATGCGATTCTCCAATCCCAGCACAGCATCCAGGTTGCGCAGGCCGATATCAGAATCGACTACCGCGACCTTCTTACCCATCATTGCCAGGGCTGTCCCCAGATTCGCCGTGGTCGTGGTCTTGCCAACACCGCCCTTCCCAGATGTGATGGTAATTACCCGGCTATCCATTTGCGTCTCCATCAAAGCAACTACGGTTTCAACAATACTAGAGATGCCTAAATGCGGCCAGTGCCAGGGCGGGGGCAAGCCCAGCCTCTACTATATACGGCCTGGCAAGCCGCCTCGTCCGTGTATAGTAGGGGCGATCCCTTACGGTCGCCCTGCGGCATTGCACTCCCTATGTCTTTCGCCAACAGGGTTTACCATGATGACGAAAGTTATTTGCGCGGCGGTCGTCCATTGATCCATGCTTCAACCACAATCTGGCCGTTCCTTATGGCAGCGACTTCCGGGCGCGGCTGCGCTTCGTATCCCTCCGGGGGACGCGAGAGCAGGTGGGCAATGCGCAATTGCACGGGGGCCAGCAAGAGAGAGCATACAAGCGCCTGCTCGTTGTCAGGATAGCCCGCGTGTATCATGCCGCGCAGCACGCCCCAAACGATGATATCCCCACCGGCAACGATCTCCGCGCCGGGGTTGACATCACCCAGCACGACGACATTACTGGCATGGTGAATGGCCTGTCCAGAGCGCACGGTGCGTCGTATGAATAGTGTATCATCGGTTTCGCGCAAATCTGGCTGTCCATTTTGCGCCTGCTGACCCATTTCCTGCGCGAAAGATAACTCTGATAGTTCGGGAACGTAAAGGCCTGATGCATCGCGCCCGCCGATCTGGGAATCCGAATGTATGGCGGCGGATAGTTCGGCCAGTTCCGCCGAGGTGACGGACATGTGGTAGTAGGCAAGCAGAGCCTCAAGCTGTGTACGTTCGCTGATTTGCAAGGCGCGGCGCGTGGTATCGACGGCAAGCGATGCGCCGCGAAAGAAGCCAGGGGCCTCGGCCAGTCGTTCGGAAAGCGCGGTAAGCAAATCGCTGAAAGGCGTTTCTGGTTCCAGGGTTAAAAGCAGACCATTGCGTGTTCCTTTGATCGCAACATATCCTTGCACAGATTGCCTCTCCTCCTTCTCCAGTCCGCCCGGCGCTTCGGCCTCTTTTCTTCCCGAAGTATCCTCCATTGCCATATCTGACCATCCAGGCAGACGCGAAAAGTCGCGTCCCTACGAGGGGTATATGCTACAATACGATAACCTGACAGGTTGCTACACTATTTCAAGATCAAGTATAAGCTTCCATACATGAAAACGCAAGAGTAGTAGGCATTGTGGTAAGGGCTTGCGAATCACCTCCAAAACATGCATACAATAATCCCAAAAACGATGATAGGACGGACAAAAACATGGCCGATTTTATGAATTTTCCAATGTCGCGCGAACGAGTACTCACCTGCGGCAATACCGTCATTGGCGTTATCCCTGAAATTTGTCTCGTCTCCCATTTTCAGGTGGGGGCATGGCAAGTGTTATACCGCCCTGGAGAGACGGGCAATGTCAAACGCTGGGGAATGCCCTTGATGATCCCCAATTTCTCGCGCCTGGAGAACGGCAAGTTTCAGGAGAAAGGCACATCGCTGCCCATACATGGCTTTGGGCGCAATCTGCCCTGGACAGTTACAGAAATGGACGAGACTGCTTTGAGCATGCAGTTGAGCAGCAGCGATGCCACACGTCCCGCCTATCCATATGAATTTACCTTTATCGCAAAGATCGAAGCTGGCGATGGAACGCTGATATATACATTGATAATGGAGAATCGCAGCGGAGAGACGATGCCCATCGCGCCCGGCTTCCATCCGTATTTTTCGATCGCGCAGGAGAAGAAATCCGCGCTGGTGACGGATGGCCCACCGGGCTTCGCGGCGCGGGACTTTGACTGGATAGAACATGTCCCTGACAACGCTTACCCATTTCTGCAGTGTGTCAACATCCAGATGCCGGGGCGCGGCACATTGACCATCGAGGAAGTAACGCAAGATGGGCAATGCATGCTGCGCAATATGCAGGTCTGGTCGGAGCCGCCAACCAGGCCAGATCACGAGTTCGTGTGTTTTGAGCCAACTGTCGGCAGCGAGGACGCGCTTAATCGTCCGCCTGATCGTCTCAATATTGAAGCGGGACAGTCGCGTCGCATCATATTAGCTTTGAGGGCTAAACCGTAGCAGCATTCGCTCGTATATAATTGTAGGGACGCCGAATCTGTTTCATGCTATAATTAAGAGCGTTACCATATACCCACATACATGCATGTTCGGCAGGACGGGCAATGTAGGGCGCAGTTTATGACGCCCACGTAGGGAGAAAGTCAAGGGCATCTTTAATGGAGAGAGAACCCGCCAAAAGTTATTGGCTACAAAATAATAATAACGTGCCTCCGCGACAGCAGAACCAGTTGCGCCCAGGCCCAGGTGGCCGCCCTAACCCCAATGGGCAGCCGCCGCAAAGGGGTATGTCGTCGCTGAATCGCTGGCTGCTGATTATCGTGGTTGCCATGCTGGGCATTTATCTGTACCAGTTTTTAAGTGCGAACAATAATAATAGCAATCAATCGCAGATCAAAGAGCTGAGCTACAGTGACTTCTATAATGAGATCAAAGCGGGCAACATCAAGTCCGCCACCATTATTGGTTCGACCGATATTAGTGGAAATTTCTGCACGCCTGAGGGGGGCGATACGCAGTATCATGTAGTGCAGCTTCCCTTTAGCGATCCGAATCTGGTACCAACTCTCAGCGATCCCAAAAATGCGAATTTTACGAAACCGACCTGCGCCGACAGCACAACGGTCATCACGCAGCAGCCGGCAGATAACAGTTTCTGGCTGAACATCCTGATTACCTTTCTACCCTGGGTTTTCCTGATCCTCATCTTTGTGTTTATTAGCCGCCGCGCGTCGCAGGGACAGCAGGGCATTTTCAGTTTTGGCAAAAGCCGGGCCAAACTCATTCTCGAAGATCGTCCCACCACCACTTTCGCGGACGTAGCCGGGGTAGACGAGGCCAAGTTCGATTTAGAAGAAGTGGTCGAGTTTTTGAAAACGCCGCAGAAGTACCAACGCCTGGGCGGCAGGATACCGCGCGGGGTGCTGCTGGTTGGCCCTCCTGGAACGGGCAAGACGCTGCTGGCGCGCGCGGTGGCGGGAGAAGCCGGCGTGCCGTTCTACTCGATGAGCGGCTCGGAGTTTGTGGAAGTGCTGGTGGGCGTCGGTGCCAGTCGGGTGCGCGACCTCTTCGACCAGGCCAAGAAAGCCGCGCCCAGCATCATCTTCATCGATGAAATCGACGCGGTGGGACGGCAGCGGGGGTCGAGCATCAACAGCAACGATGAACGCGAGCAGACGCTCAACCAGTTGCTGGTGGAGATGGATGGCTTCGATACACGCCAGGCGGTGGTGGTGATCGGCGCCACCAACCGGCCCGATGGCCTTGATA
>DATGGW010000403.1:0-8162 GCA_035308345.1 Ktedonobacteraceae bacterium
ACGCCATTTCAGCTACGTGTCCCCATGCTGGAGGCCCGCTTGACGAGGGAACACTGCAGGGCGATGTCGTGGAATGTCCCTGGCACAGATCGCGCTTCTGTATGCGCGACGGGCGTGTGCTCACAGGTCCGGCGACCGTAAATGCGCCTCGCTACGATGTGCGCATCCAGGATGACCAGGTCGAGATCAGGCGAGCGTAAACACTACCCGCGGAAGCCATTGCTCACTCGCTATACTGGAAATGGAAAGTATTCATCCAGTTATCGTTTACTTTCCCTATGCCCGGTAGTATGGAGTGATCTTATGCAGCCCGATCAACCTGGAGACGCGTCACTGGCAGCCGCACAAACGCAAACCGAACGCAGCCCGCGCGCTCGTGTTGGCACTGGCGCGCGCGGCTCAATGCGTGTCACTAATCGCTATACCATGCCCCCGCTGACACCGCGAACGCGGCAGCAGCGTTCAACCAATCTCTGGGATGCGCAAGGTTCTGTCCCTTTTGACGAAGATGCGTGGTTAAATGATGCATTGCCAACTGCGCCCGCGCGAATTGAAAGCAGGGAAAGCGCATTACCGGCAGGAGATGGCCATATTATCCCCGGACACCGGCTATGGCCTGTAGTTTACCGGCTGAATGAACGTGTCTGCCAGGAGCTGGCGCACAGGCGATCTATTGTCGAGGGCGCTGACGCGGAGTTGGAAGAGCTGGCGCGAAGATATGCTGTCGATATGCTGCGCGCTGAACCTGCTCTGGCGGATCAGATCTATAACCTTACCCAGGCTGAGCAGGTAGTGCAGGGTGTGATTGATGAGGCGCTGGGATCTGGCCCGCTTGCCGCGCTGCTGCGTGATGCGTCTGTGACGGAGGTTTTGGCTGTTGGCCCCCGCCTCACCATGATAGAGCGAAACGGAGATATGCTCGAAGTGCCTTGCCACTTCGAGAATGAGCAGCACATGAATCGCATCGTGGAGAATATCATGCGCAGCGCGGGGCGCGTGTTTGATCCATCTATCGCGATTACCAATGCGCGTTTGCCGGATGGCACATTTGTGAACGTCATCATGCCGCCCAGCGCGGTCAAGGGACCAACCATCACCATGCGCAAGCGCAGGAAGAGCGTACCCACCCTGGCGGAGCTGGTCGTACAGGGAACAATGTCGCAGCCAATGGCCGATTTCTTGCGGACATGTGTGCAGGCGCGCCTGAACATCGTAATCTGCGGGGGCCTGCGTTCAGGACGCACGACGCTTTTGAATGCGCTGGCGGCATGTATTTCCGATACAGAGCGCATCGTCACGCTTGAGGATGTAGCGGAGCTAAAGCTTAATCAGAAACAGGTTGTCTCTTTCGAGGCGCGCCTGACCGGCTCCGATAGCAGTGTGCGCGAGCTGTTGTTGTGCGCGCTGCATATGCGACCGGAGCGTGTGATTCTGGGGGATTGCTGGAACGATGAAGCTGGCGTGCTGCTCTCGGCGCTGTATGCGGGCTGCGACGGTTCGCTCTTTAACGCGTATGCCAACGGCTTGCAGGACTGTTTGAGCCGCCTGGAGATGTTGTGGCTGGCGAGCAGGCCGGGTGCGTCAATTTCGACGGTACGCGAGCAGGTGGCGCGTGCCGTTCACCTGGTAATCTACCTGGCGCGCCTGTCGGCCGGGCCGCGCAAAGTCATGAATATCGCGCAAGTACTGGGTGTAGAGCGAGGCAGGGTCAAGGCACGCAGCATTTTTCACTACCAGGAAAACGCTGACGGTCAGGGGAGATTCGAGCCAGAGGGGTTGGCACAAAACGGCCTGGCGCAGATGAGCCATACACACGCGGCCAGGTGAGCCATTTATGACGCGCGACCCGATGCAGGGGCAGTGGGCTATAGAGTCAGTTCGTTCTTGAACTCGTCCAGGTACGCGCGCATGAAAGCGATGCGTCGCGTGGCCAGCCTGCGGCCCGTTGTGGTGGACATGCTGTCGCCCAGTTTGAGCAATTTGGTAAAAAAGTGGTCGAGCATGTAGTGGTGATCATCCGGGGTATGCTTTTCGGCGAAAGGGTCATCGGGGTGATAAGTGAGCGTCTGCGGGGTGCGCCGCACCGTTCCGGTGATGGCCCAGCGCAGGATGCCAATAGCTCCCAGGCTATCCAGGCGATCCGCGTCGCGAACAATGCGCGCTTCCAGGGTGCGAGGCTCTATGCCCCGGCTGAAGCTATGCGTGACAATGGCATGCACTATTGCTTCCTGCGCGGCGCTCGGAGCCTGGTACCTTCCCAACAGCTTGCTGGCTTCGCTCGCCGACAGGTCGGCGTGGTGTTGTCCCTCTTCATGCGCGAGACGACCAACATCATGCAGCAAGGCGGCCATGCCGGTAATAAAAGCATCTGCATTCTCTTGTTTCGCGATGTACATAGCAAGTTCGTAGACACGCCTGATATGCTCCCAGCCATGCGCGGGGTCATCAAAGTGCTTGAAACGCTCCTGTATCTCGCTGTATACCAGTGACAGGAGCTGCGACTCTTCAGTCTCTGTTTGCATAGCTGTGCCTGGTTTCCTTTCTGTCTAAAGCTGCCGCGTGTAGTCACTGCGCTCATAGATGTGGAAAACAAGAAATCCCCCAGATGAGTGATGTTTAACACCGCCTGGTTGTCCATACTTGTCTATAGACCCATATTATTAAAGCACATGCGAGATTGATAAGCCAGAGAACGCATGCGAATTGTGCATATTGGTAGGAGTCAGTAGTGCAATATAACCAGACAGATGAGACGCAGCGAACAACGATTGCTATTCAATCAATGCTGCATGATAGTGAAATGTTTGACTCTATTGGAGTGGATACACTACAAGCCGATCGAAACAAGCTTGATACACGCGCGAAAACAGCGGTTATCAGCATATTGCTTGCAGATGACCATGCATTGATGCGCGAAGGTCTGCGCCAGTTGCTCGAATTTGAGGATGATATGCGCGTTGTAGCCGAAGCTGTGAACGGCCTTGACGCCATGCAGCAGGTGCGCAAACTGCTTCCGGACGTTGTGTTGATGGATATCAGTATGCCGGTAGTAGATGGCCTGGCCGTCACACAGCAAATCACGCAAGAATACCCATCGGTGGCTGTGATAATGCTGACTATGTATCGCCAGCAGCAGCATGTTTTACAGGCCATACGCAGCGGAGCCAGGGGCTACCTGCTCAAAAGCGCCTCGTCGCAGGAGCTTGCGCAGGCTATTCGCAAAGTACATGAGGGCGGCATGCTGATCGAGCCAGAAGTGACGAGTACCCTTGTCAACGAATATCGCCGCCTGTCAGACCTGACATCCAGCGGCCCATCCATCCACTCCCTCACCGCGAAAGAGGTAGAGATTGTCCGCTACGTGGCAGCCGGCATGAGCAATAAAGAGATCGCCCAGAAGCTGATCTATTCCGAGAAAACAGTCAAGAATTACCTGTCAATCATCTTTCAGAAGCTGGGCATTCGCGATCGCACGCAGGCGGCCATCTTCGCCTTCCGCCACGGTCTCATCCCCGAAGAGGATATCGCTGAGGAATTATGAGTTGTAGAAAGTGACCGCGGTGGGACTCGAACCCACGACCACACGCTTAAAAGGCGCGTGCTCTACCGGCTGAGCTACGCGGTCGCGTAACGAAGTAAGTATATCATTTTCGTCAAGAGAATTTTTTCGGCAAAAATTGATCTGTCAACATTCGGCAAAAATTGATCTTGCTTGTTGAAAAAGAACATGTTACACTACTTTTGTGCAATACTTGAGTATTGGGTACGACGCTTGACTAGATGAACCCGAATACACTTCGCCAACGTATAACAAACAAATAAGAAAAACGGGAGGAGGCAAATTCTCACCGGCCAATCGGTCGGGAGAAGCGCCAGGTATAGTGGGAAAACAGATACTGATTGTTGACGACAAAAGCGAGTTGCTGCACCTGATGCGCCGCGTCCTGGAGGACGAACAGTACCAGGTTTCTATTCTGCAAGATGGGAAAAACGCTTTCGCCACCACGAAAGCCATGCTCCCGGATTTGTTGATTCTTGACCTGAAGCTGGGGGATATCTCCGGCAAAGATGTACTCAAGCAGTTAAAGGATGATGCTGTTACCGCCGAGATTCCCGTGATTGTCTACACGGCAGCGGTGCTCGAGGCGGAAGAGGTGGACAGGCTCATCGCCAGCGACCCCGTTTATTATCAAGGCGTGCGCCTGATTCAAAAGCCCTTTGAGCTGCCACAACTGCTGGATATGGTAGAGCAGGTGGTAAATGAGCCTGTAAGCTAACGGGACATAGTGGTTTGTGTAAATTTAGGAGGAAACTATGAAGTTTATATTTGGTTTGGCAGTTGGTTTTGGTTTGGGCATAGCTGTCGGTCTGCTGCTTGCGCCGCAGTCGGGCGAGGATACCCGCAGCCTGCTTGGCGAGCAGGGTATGACGCTGCGCGACCGCACAGGTGGTCTGAGTGAGGGGTTACGCGCACGCGCCACCGATGCGTTGTCACAGGGCCGCGAAATGTACCAGCGCACCCGGAGCGAGCTGACGGATACCTACAACAAGACACGTTCCGGCGAGATGTAGGGTTTATTTAATAGGGAAAGATGCCAGGGCGACCGCAAGGGTCGCCCCTACTATATACGCGCAAACAAGGATGCCCCGTGTATGGTAGGGGCGCACCCTTGCGGTCGCCCTGGAACTGGTATTTATTTTTCATATTGCTTGATGAGCTTATCCACCATGTTGCCGATTTCGTGCCAGATGTAGTGCTGGTAGTCCAGCATTTTCGCCTGGTTCAGGTCGTACTCCTGGTTTGAGGCATCTTTGCGGGCGTTCTCCTCGAAGCGCCTGGACAGCGCCAGCTTCTTTTCGCCCTGGTCATGCAGGTAAGCCGTCATTGCCTGTAAGTCCTTTAGCAGGGCTGCGAGTTTTTCTTCACTGCTTGCCATGTTGTTATTCCCCTGTTGCCTGTTCTGGCTGGTTCAACTGGAGCGCGTCAGCGTAGCGATTAAAGAAATTGAACAGGCCGATCACCGTAGCGATCTCCACGATTTCGCCGTCGTCAAAGTGCGCCTGCAGTTCATCCCACAGCGTCTCATCCACTTCGCGCGCGCCTGTCGTCATGATCTCGGCGAAACGCAGCGCCGCCAATTCGCGCGCCGTGAACAGGTGGCTATACGTATCGATATGGTAGAGCGCGTCGAGCAGCTCTTCCGTCACCCCGAACTGCTTTGCCAAAGCAGTATGTGCCGCCATTCAGTAGAAGCAATGATTGACCTGCGAGACACGCACGGCCAGCAATTCCTTTAACCTGGGGTCAACCGTGCCGCCGCGCATGGCCGTTTGCAATAACTGCATGCTCTGCCGCTCCAGTTCAGGACGATGCCCCATCGTGCGAAACAGCGTAGACATGGTCGCAAAGGGCAGCGCCTCATCCTCTGGAAATGGGATATCATCGACCGGCGGTATGCGCGACATAGGATAATGACTTCTTTCATCTATTGTTTGTAATGGGCCAATTTTTTAATACATCATCATTGTAATAGACGTGACGTGGATGCGCAACAATCAATACGCACCTGTGCACTCCCGCTCTGTAACATTACCAACCAGGATCGGTAATAAGCGTTTCCCGTCCTGTAGGGACAAGGCCCACGCATCCGCCCTCAGCCGCCCATTGTCCCTACAGACATGCTGGCCACTTTGCAACAGCCAGGCTTATGCAGCATAATACATGACAGATCAACCAGTATAGAGAAAGCGAGACCAACCAGCCATGAGCGCAGAACAAAAACAGTCCGGCTTCACATCGCACCGCTTCTTCGCCAACTTCTACGAACGCATGTCGCGCAGCAAAGCAGAACAAAGTTTTATGGACCCATTGCGCAAGGAGGTGACCGGGCTGGCTCACGGGTTGGTGCTGGAAATCGGTGCAGGCAATGGCCTCAACTTCGCTTATTATGACCCCGATAAAGTTGAGCGCGTTGAAGCCGTCGAGCCGGACAGCGCCATGCTGCGTTACGCGCGCGAACGTATTGCGACCGCGCGTGTGCCAATCAACCTCACACAGGCGCCCGTCGAGAACCTGCCCTTCGCGGATGAAAGCTTCGACAGCGCCGTAATCACGCTGGTATTCTGCTCCGTCAGCAATCCACTGCGCGGCCTGAGCGAGGTGCGGCGCGTGCTCAAGCCGGGAGGCGCGCTGCTGATGGTGGAGCACGTGCGCGCGCCTGGAGCCATCGCTGCAACCATGCAGAATATCGTCACGCCTTTCACGCGGCTGGCAGCGGGCAATTGCCACTGGAATCGCGACACCGAGAAGACGGTGATAGAGGCGGGTTTCCAGGTCGAGCAGAGGCGCGATGTCGGTGGGTTCATAATGCCGGTAGTGCTGTTGCACGTGGTGAAGTAAGGGAATGACTACTAAAACGGCGCGCTAGATATTTGGAGAGAAAGCCCATCATGAAGAAGTTTTTTCGGGTCCATATGCTATACTTCTGGGGAGGCATTGCTCAACATTGCAAAGACCAGATGACCAGAGCTCCATCCTTGATGCTAAGAAAAGAAGTCACACGACATCACCATAGGAGATATTGAACCCATGAGAAAACTGATCGTCCTCTTGTTCCTCACGCTTGACGGCGTTATGCAGTCAGATGATGGACCGGAAGTAGACCCCAGCGGCGGCTTCAAGTATGGCGGGTGGTCTACGCCGTACTTTGACGACTTCCTGGAGCAGACCCTGGCCGAGCACCAAAGCGCGCCGTTTGACTTCGTGTTAGGCCGAAAGACCTATGAGCAATTTGCGGCTTTCTGGCCGCACCAGACCAGCGAGACATTCCCCCTGGCGGAGAGAATCAATCACGCCAGGAAATATGTAGCCTCAACCACCCTCCGGAAGCTCGACTGGAACAATTCGACGCTTCTGGAGGGCAATGTGGTCCAGGCGATCCAGCAGCTCAAGCAGCAAGACGGGCCGGTCTTACAAGTCGCCGGCAGCAGTCACTTCCTCCAGACGCTGCTCTCGCACGATCTGGTAGACGAGCTGTACTTGTACATCTGCCCGATCACGCTAGGCATGGGCAAGCGCGTGTTTGGCGAAGGCACCATTCCGGCAGCCTTCAGCTTGCGCGAAGTGAAAGCGTCGCCGCGCGGTGTCATCATCGCCGTCTACGAGCGAGCGGGCGACGTGCAAACCGGCTAGCGTGCCTCATATGGCATTCGAACGTTTCTACATCTGGTGAACATCACCCTACCCCTTTATTCGCCTTCATCAGAACGTATGTAATGTTCTGGTGAAGACCAATGGTTCTTGCATGTAAATATTGAAATCCCGTGAGGTAATGCGCGACACTTATCTGAGGTAATCGCATCACTCAAGAAAAACCGCTTCACAGGCACTTCGGGCTCTTTTCCCATGTAGAGATTACTTCAGAGAGTTCCCAAAAGAGTACCTCATCGAATCCCATTATTTACAATTTTAGATCGTTCTGCCTGTAAATTTGCTCCTCTATGTTTGCACTTTTATAAACTTTGGTAGGGGGAAACGGTAGGAAAGGACCCTCTGTGGTATCAAGAGGATGAATGCAAAATCTTGACCGCGGAGGTGTCCGATGCCTGTTCCCATTATATGTCTGGATGATGAGTTGTGTCACTTTGTCGAACGCTATCGCCAGTGGTTCTCGAAACCACACTATCAGTACTTCGTGATCGTACTGTTGGGGCTGATGCGGATGTCGAGGGACGGCGAACGCTGGTGGACCTGTTGGAGCAAGTGGCAGAGAGCACAAGCTTGTCTGGCTTGAGCCGGTTTCTGGGGCAAGCACCCTGGGACCGCCAGGCAGTCGGCCAGCAGTGGCTGAAGGACTTTCGGACCCAGATGCAGCCGATGGTGCAGGTGGAACACATGCGACAGCAGATGATGCGCCTCAAGCGGCGAGGACGCCCCAAACAGCCCTTCGTGACCGGGTATCTGATCGGGGACGACTCGACCATGCACAAGCCGAAAGGCAAGAAAATGGAGGGCTTGGGCCACCATCATTCGACGACAGCAGATCGACGGTTGCCCGGCCATAGCATGGTCGAAGGGCTCTATGTGTTCTTGGGCCAGCGTTGGCCCTTGGTGCCGCAACTGTATCGGCAGCAAGCCGTTTGCGAGCAGGAGAACGTGCCGT
>DATGGW010000404.1:0-4025 GCA_035308345.1 Ktedonobacteraceae bacterium
GCTTTTCGCTACTACTCTTATAAAGAGACCAATTTTTATGGGTCGTGATGGAACAGAAAACAGATGCTGAACTGGTCCTTCTTGCGCGCGCAGGGAACAGCGATGCTTTCGGGTATCTTGTAGAACGCTACCAACAGATGGTCAGGCGTATCGCAATACCTATGGTCGTCAATGAGGAGATTGCTCGCGAGCTGGCGCAAGAAGCGATACTACAGGCGTTTCTTTCGCTTGACCACCTGCGTGATCCTGTGAGCTTCAAAAGCTGGCTTTATGGGATAACGCTCAATGTTTGTAAAAGCTACCTGCGCGACCAGAAGGTGGATGTGCTTTCCCTTGAAAGTGTTATGGGCGGTATGCATTGTGACACACTGCGCGATGATGCAACCGACCCGCAAAGCGTAGTTGAGGAACGCGAACTGCGCCAGGTTGTCTTTCAAGCAGTGCAAAGTCTCCAGCCAGGTGACAGAGCTGCGGCGCAGTTGTTCTACTATGAGCAACTCTCATTGCAAGAAATCTCAGATACCTTAGGGGTGTCAGTTGTCGCCATCAAAGGGCGCCTGCACCGCGCAAGAAAGCAGCTCCGGCAGCAAGTCTCGTTACGGTATGGTTTAGTTCCACCTGCAAAACAACTGGTAAGACAAAGGAAAAAGCAAATGAGAAGAGTCACTATTGATTCGGTGCGCGAGCATCCTGAGACACAGCAAAATGTAGTGATCTTGCAGGATGAAAACGCGCAACAACTGATGATATGGATCGGTAAAGCAGAAGCCTGGACCATCGCTCGTTGTCTGAACGAAGTTGAGCCGCCTCGCCCTATGACCACGCAACTGATGCTGAACTTGCTGCAAGCAAGCGGGGCGGAACTCTTAGAGGTACGCATCGAAGCCCTCAAGGAAGAGGTTTTTTACGCGGTGTTAAAAATACATAGCAGCGGCGAACGCGAGGTGGACGCGCGGCCAAGTGATGCGCTTGCGCTGGCAGCGGTGGTAAAGTGTCCCATCTATGTTGCAGACGAGGTGATGGAACAATGCACCGGATTTCCTGAAGGCAAGCTGGTCAGACCAATCAGTACCTTTACCGTCATAGATCGGGAAGCCATCCTAAAAGAGCAAGAAGAACAAAAAGCCTGGCACCTGAAGTTGGCTGCTTCGTTGCCCGAAATAGAAGCGCAACTACACAAACAAGAGGAGGAGCAGGCCAGGCAAGCCAGGATAGCGGAGTGGAAAAAAGAGCATGGCAAAGATCAGGAAGAGTGATAATACGCGCGGGCGAAGCGTGCCGCCCAGCGGGCATTGTTGATCAGCAAAGCTTTATTGGCTGCGATGCTCTCGCCTCCGGTCGCTTTCGCGACATGCGCCAGTAGAAACGGCGTGGTGGCCGAGCCGCGAACACCCTCTTTTTTCGCCAGTTGTAAAGCTTCTTCGGTGGCAGCTTCCAGCGGAGCGGCATCCATGGCGTATGCTTCCGGTATGGGGCAGCCAACCACCAGCCCATGCAGTTGACACGCCCACTGAGCGCGAGCGATGGCGGCGAGAGTTGCCACCTCATCAACGCGATGAGTGAGGCGCCTTCCACTCGAGCGCATGTAGAAGGCAGGAAACTCGTCGCTTTGCCAGCCAAGCACTGGTACGCCCTGTGTTTCCAGGTATTCTAAGGTCAGGTCGAGATCAAGGATAGATTTTGCTCCTGCGCATACCACCAGCACGGGTGTGCGCGCCAGTTCGATCAGGTCGGCGGAGATGTCCATGCTGGTTTCCGCGCCGCGATGCACACCGCCGATGCCGCCCGTGGCGAAAAAGCGGATGCCCGTCATGCTCGCGCAAAGCATAGTACCGGCGACTGTCGTTGCGCCCAACTGGCCCGTCGCCAGGGCCACCGCCAGGTCACGCCTGCTGACCTTCAAGACATGCCGGGCAGTTCCCAGGCGTTCGATGGCGTCTTGCGAGAGGCCAATCACGATTTTGCCATCCTCGATGCCGGTGGTGGCGGGAACCGCTCCCTCGGCGCGGATGGCGGACTCCATAGCCCGCGCGACGTCAATATTGTCGGGATAGGGCAGGCCATGCGCGATTACGGTCGATTCGAGCGCGACCACCGCTTGCTGAGTTTCTACGGCTGCCTGAACTTCGTCGGATAGCGTGATGTATGGGGCGTATTGCTGCATGCTTCCTCGGCGTAGGTGAACATATACGTTCACCACTTCATTGACGATATGCTATTATCCCCAAGTATACCCACTATGGTACCGGAGAGCAAATGAGGCGCCGACAATGTTTGCGCCCATGGCACGGAAAATGATATATTACCTTCCGGGCTTTGCACAGCCACTATTTCGATTGTTCGATGAGAGAAGCGCAGCTGTAGAATTTGGTAGAGCGGGGTAGGATAAAAGCGGAGAGGCGCAGGGCAAGCTTAGAAACAACTGACCGGCTGCATACGAGAAGTAAACGAATGTAGCATACAAAGGAGGTATCGAACATGAAATTTGCAGGTAAATTACTCACCACCGGCCTTGTAATCGGTGGCGCGCTTGGGGGAATGACCCTTTTCAACAAGATGACCGATTCGCAGGCGGGTGAAACCGACACCGTCTTAAAAGGCGAGGAGCGTCGTTACCCCTGGAAAGATGGAGATATTTTCTACCTGGTTAAAGGCAGCCGCGAGGCGAAGCCGCTTTTGTTGATTCATGGCTTTGGTCCCGGCGCATCATCCTACGAATGGCGTAAGAATGTGAACGCGCTGGCGGAACAGTTCCGCGTCTACGCGCTGGACTTGCTGGGCTATGGTCTCTCGGATCGTCCCGCGATTGATTACACCACCGAGACCTATGCCGACCTGATTAGCGATTTCCTCAGAGAGGTGATCGGTAAACCGACGGTGGTGGTGGCACGCGGTGAGTCATGCGCCTATGTAATCTCAGACGCCTATCGCCGACCGCAGCTTTTCGAGCGGCTAGTGCTGGTTGCGCCTTCCCCGAATATGTTACAGGAGACCGTGCCTGGACCCCTCAATTCTGCGCTGAAGGTGCTACTGCGCGCACCCATCGTCGGCCAGTTTGCCTACAACTTGCTGACCTCGCGCCAGGCTATTCAGAACTATTATGATACGCAGGGCTATCACAACCCCGGCCTGATAACTGACGAACTGGTCGAGTACCTCTTCAGCAGCGCGCACCAATCAAACGCGCGCTACCCGGCAGCGTCCGCGCTGACCGGCAATCTGACTACCGATGTGCTTGAGCCATTGGCACGCCTGCAGATGCCCATTGTGACCGTCTGGGGCCGCGAAGGTGTGCTCACTCCCAGCGAGGCGAGTGCGGCATTCAAGCGCGTCAACCCGCGCATCGAGGCGTGCACGCTGGACAATTGCAGCCAGCAGCCCCAGGACGAGCAGGCGTCGAAGTTCAACACGCTGGTACACGAGTTCGCCGGTGCGGCCGTCACACAATAAGATCTACTTGCGGATATTGCCTAGCAAGGCGCGTGCGATCACCACGCGCTGGATCTGATTCGTTCCTTCGAAGATTTGGGCCACCTTCACGTCGCGCATATAGCGTTCGACGGGATAGTCGCGCACATAGCCTGCGCCGCCAAGCACCTGCACCGCGTTGGTGGTGACTTCCATTGCCATATCGGTGGCAAAACACTTCGCCATTGCAGCATGCATGCCCGCGCTCTGTCCCGCATCCAGTTTGTAGGCCGCCTCGTAGACCAGCAGGCGCGCGGCCTCGATCTTGATAGCCATGTCCGCCAGCATGAACTGCACGCCCTGGAATGCCCCGATAGGCTGACCGAACTGCTCGCGCGAGCGAGCATAGCTGCAGGCGGTTTCAAAGGCAGCTTGCGCCACGCCAACCGCTATTGCGCCAATGTTGATGCGCCCGCCATCCAATGACGAAAGCGCAATCTTGAAGCCCTGTCCTTCTTCGCCAATACGGTTGGCCGCAGGCACAGCACAATCCTCGAAGAGCAATTCACGTGTAGGGGAGGAGTGCAGGCCCATCTTGCGCTCCTTCTTGCCATAAG
>DATGGW010000405.1:0-6957 GCA_035308345.1 Ktedonobacteraceae bacterium
CTTTGGCTATCATAACCATGACTTCGAATTTGCCACCATCGAGGGCCATACCTTGCTTGACCACCTGCTGGAAGTCACCGATCCCGCGCTGGTCAAGATCGAACTGGATGTCTACTGGGCGGCTTATGCCGGTCATGACCCGGTTGCCTTGCTGAACAGGCTGGACGAGCGCATCGCTCTCATCCACTTCAAGGATATGGCGGCAGACCGCTCGATGACCGAAGTGGGCAGAGGCATACTGGACATGCACGCAATCTCCGCTTTCGCCCGCAAGCACGGCCTATGGGCGATCGTTGAACAAGATCATCCCACCGTGCCTTCATTGGAAAGCGCTAGAATCTCGTTAGAGTTCTTCCGCCTGCCAGGGTGACCCTTGCGGTCGCCCTGATTTTCTTGCCAGGGGTGGCCACTTTCTATGATATACTTTCACCGGGAATATATATTTTCATAGAGAAGGAGCGGTTCACATGCCCGTAAAAAACAGCGTGGGTATCTGGGCATTTGGCCCCAACGCCACACGTTTTGTGCCGGTTGGCTACCATCCAGAAACCATCAATGAAGATATGGTGACGCGCACGAAGCGTGTGGTTGATGGCCTGAGCGATCTGATGGACGGGTTGGAGTATCACTATCCGGGCGAGATAAACGAAGATACCGTTGAGGCCATAAAGGCCGCGCTGGGGCCGATGGATATTTATTGCCTGGCGGCAGGACTGCACCCCGACCCGACCTACAAACTGGGGGCCTTCATCAATCCCGATGCGAATTTGCGGCGCAGGGGCATCGATACGCTCAAGCGCGGGGTGGACCTCGCGGCTGCGCTGGGGGCGCACTTCATTATCTGGCCCGGCGCAGAGGGCTACAACTACAACTTCCAGCGCGAATACGCCCAGACCTGGGAGTGGTTTATCAACGGCGTGGGTGAAGTGGTAGCGCACGCGGCAGGGAAGGGTGTGACGGTCTTCCTGGAACATAAAAACAGCGAACCGGCCATGAATATTTTGATGCGCAACATCTCCGCCACGCTCTACACCATCGACCGCGTGCGCCGCCTGGGTGTAGACATCTCGCACCTCAAGGTCAACATGGACTGGCAGCATTTGATAATGAACGGCGAAAACCTGGCGGAATACGCCGCGCTGCTGCATGTCGAGGGCCGGCTGGGACACCAGCACGCCAACTCCGGCTGGGGTACATTTGATGACGACAACATGGTGGGTGCGGCCTTCTTCATGCAAACTCTCGAACTGGCGATGACACTGCAAGACCTGGGCTACGGCTCTCAAGGAGAGCGCATCGGTTATGACCTCTACCCCTATACGGAAGATCAGGTCGCGGCTGTGCGTCGTTCGGTGCTACAGTGGGCCTTCATCGATGACCTGGCGCGCAAACTTGATCGTGCTGCGCTGGCGCAGGCGCGTGCCAACGCCGATGCCGTCGAGGGTTATCGTATCGTTTACGAGGCGATGGGCCTGGACAAGGCATACACTGAACGGATTATCTCGCAGCGGAAGCGCTAGGGAGAGACTATGTATGCTCTGCTCGGTATAGATCTCGGTACCACGGGCGTCAAAGCGGCGCTCTTCGGCGCTGACGATGGACGGGTGATTGCCTCGGCCTTTGTCGATTATCCCCTCTATCATCCCCAGCCCGGGTGGGCGGAACAAAATCCTGAAGATTGGTGGCATGCTACGTTGGAGGCGATACGCGCCTGTCTCGAGGGTGGAGCGCGCAATGGCGTTTTGCCCAGGGATGTGCGCGGCGCGGGGCTTTCCGGTCAGATGCACGGCGTGATTTTGCTTGATGAAGCGTACAAGGTTTTGCGACCATGCATCATCTGGGCCGATCAACGCTCGGAGCCGCAGTGCCGCTGGTTGACGGAGCGGGTCGGCGCTGCGCAGTTGATCGACTATGTCAGCAACCCGGCGCTGCCCGGCTTCTCCGCTCCCAAAGCGTTGTGGGTGCGCGACAACGAAGCGCATATTTTCGCTCAAGCGCGCCTGCTGCTTTTGCCAAAGGATTACATCCGCTTCAGGCTGACGGGTGTGGCGGCGATGGAGATTTCGGATGCGGCGGGAACCTGCCTGCTGGATGTGAAGCATGGGGTATGGTCGCGCGAAGTGCTGGACGCTATCGGTTTCGATCCGTCACTATTGCCCCCGGTGGTGCCTGCTGATGCGGTGGTCGGCTCGATCACAGATGAAGTTGCACGGCTTACGGGCTTAACTGCCGGTACGCCTGTCGCGGGTGGAGGCGCTGACAACACCTGCGGCGCGGTTGGTAATGGCGTAGTACGGCCAGGGTTGGCGCTGGTCTCGATTGGCACCAGCGGCGTAGTGCTGGCGCATACCAGCACTCCCCAGGTAGATCGTTCCGGGCCGGTGCCGCGCGTGCATACCTTCAATCATGCTGTGCCGCATGCCTGGTACCTGATGGGCGTCACACAGGGCGCAGGTCTATCGCTGCGCTGGGTGCGAGATAACATCGGGCTGCCGGAAAGAGCCATGGAACGTTGGGCCGGAGTGGACGCCTACGCTACGCTAAGCAGGGAAGCAGAACATGTCCCTGCGGGCAGCGATGGCCTGCTTTTCCTGCCCTATTTGCAGGGCGAGCGCACTCCTCACCTGGATGCCTACGCGCGCGGCGGCTGGATGGGCCTCACTGCCAGCCACAATCGACGCCACCTGGTGCGCTCCGTGCTGGAAGGCGTGGCTTTCAGCTTGAAAGATTGCTTTGCCATTATCCAGGAACAGGGATTGACGCTTGAGCAGGTGCGCGCTACCGGCGGTGGAGCTAAGAGCCACCTCTGGCGACAGATCATCTCTGATGTGCTTGGCGTGGAGCTGGTCACCACCAACGCCGGGGAAGGCCCAGCCTTCGGCGCGGCGCTGCTGGCGGGCGTGGCAAGCGGCGCCTACTCGTCGGTGCAGCAGGCATGTGATGCAACCGTCCGCGTTGTCGAACGCACGCTGCCACAGCAGGGAACAGCGCCCATCTATGCTCATATGTATCAACAATACCGCGCCCTGTATCCCGCCCTGAAACCGATTCTCAGTCATCCTTTGTGAGTAAGCTATCATGATTCCCCTCGCGTCCCAGCACATGGCTCGCCAAATTTCCTATATTATCCAGTTTCATCGAAAATACCTCAGCAAAGGCGTGATTTTTTAGGGGCAAAAGCGTTATCTCTATTAGATAGATGAAAATCTATGCAGCTATTATTTATGCTATGTTGGGATGGGAACACACATGATAACGCAGCCTATCGGCGCATCACCAGAAGCAGCGATTGAGCAACAACTCTCGCCTGCTGTCGAACCACCTATCCAGCCGCAGGACGAGCAACCTACACAGCCCATCGACCAACAAACCCAGCCGCAGGATGAGCAACCTACACAGCCCATCGACCAGCAAACCCAGCCGCAGGATGAGCAGCCTACGCAGGCGCTGTCTATCGAAGAGAAACGTTCAGAAAAACCGCTATCGCAACCTGTCACAGCGCGACTCTCTAAAACGACGTGGCGCTGGTTGGCCCTTACTCCGCTCTATATATTGCTGATTGGCGGAATTCTCGTGGGACGCGCAGAGGCAGTCAACTGGCTGGCAACGAGGTCTGCCGCTCCCCATAGCATGCCTGTCGTCATACAAGTACACCACGCTGCCGCTCATTCGTCGCAGCTCGATACCACTATTCAGAGCTTTATGCATACCATGATGCGTAAAGACTGGACAACCTTGTGGTTGATGCTCTCGCCCGACGCGCAGCAATTATTCCAGGGAGAGCAGGATTTCGAGCATTTTGAGCAGGCCAAATTCGGCGCAATTACCTTTGTAAGCTTCCAGGAGAGCGCGCCGCAGATGCTCCAACCCTGGCTTGATCCAGATACGACCCAGGTCTATCCCCTCGCGGCGACTCTGCAAGTATCATTAAAGGCAAGCGCCCCAAACGGAATACTGAGCGACCCTTCGAGGACTGCATTAAACAATGGCCTTTTACACAATACCTCGCTGTCGCTGGTTCCGCGCGAAGGAAAATGGCAGGTCATGCTTGCCGGACCGCTCGATCTGGATGCGCCGGTGCTGGTTCCTTTCTCTCCACCTCCAGTCCGCCTGCTGGTTCCTATATTTATGTATCACCATGTATCGAACCTGCCGCAGCGTGACCTGCTGGATTATAACCTGACCGTGACAACCACCGATTTCAATGAGCAGCTTAACTGGCTGCAAGCGCAGGGCTATCATAGTATCAACATGACCGAATTATTTGACTCTCTCTACTACGGAAAAGTCTTGCCCCAACACCCGATGATCCTCACGTTTGATGATGGATACGAGGATATGTACACCGACGCTGTGCCTGCGCTGCTGGCCCATCACTATCGCGGCGTTTTCTACATCATCACCGGCATGATCGGCGGCCGATATATGACCTGGAACCAGGTGCGCATGCTTGCTGATTATGGCATGCAGATCGCCTCGCATACCATCCACCACGTCAACATAGGCCAACCTCCGGCTTACACCACCACACAGGAAGAGTTGCAGATCTCAAAAGCGACCTTGCAAGCGCAATTGGGAGAGCCAATCCAGTTCTTCTGCTACCCGAGTGGCGAACCTTTCCATCACGATAGCTACTATGAACAGCAGTTGGTGTTGTCCGACCTGTTCAATGATGGATACCTGGGAGCCACGCTCGATCCATCCTCTTTCGATGCAGCTATTCAGAGCGCACAGATGCCCTATCAATTAACGCGCATCCGTGTGAGCGGCGGCGAAAGCCTGCTGGCCTTTACAGGCACTCTGAACGTCATTTTGAAGTATGATGCAGCCATATTGGCTTATCATTAATTCATCGTCGTACCCCTTACCTGTGCTATCATATAACCACAAATATATCTGATGGCTTAGCGTGCGTTGTTTCCCATTAGCGGAGAGAAAGATAAACAATGACATCAGACGAAGCTTCCAGCGCGGCGACTTCACTGGAAAGACCGGAGCGCACTGTGCAAGTACGCGGCATCTCTACGCACATGTTAGAGGCTGGACCTCCGACCGCGCCTCCATTACTCTACCTGCATGGCATCAACATCGGCAACCTGTGGCTGGCCTTTCACCAGGCGTTGGCGCAGCAGTTCCATGTATTTGCGCCTGATATTCCTGGTTTCGGGCTGACCGGGCGACCCGACTGGATGCGCGATATGAGCGATTATATCCTCTATTTGTGCGACCTGCTCGATACGTTGGGTCTTGAGAAGGCGTCAGTAGTTGGGCATTCGCTCGGCGGATGGATGGCGGCTGAACTGGCCGTCTGGTATCCCGAACGGCTTGAAAAGCTGGTTCTCTCTAACTCGGCGGGCATTCGTGTCAAAGGATCGCCCATCGCCGATCTCTTCGCCATGAACCCACAGGAGGTGCTGGTGGCGTGTTTCGATGATTTCTCTGCGGCTGCGCCCTTAATTCCCGCCGAATTTAACTCGGATTACCTGATCGGACAGTATCGCCAGTTGACTACGCTGGCTTCGCTGGCCTGGAATCCGAGCTACGATCCCAAATTGGAACGCCGCCTCGAACGCATAACCTGTCCAACCTTGATCGTGTGGGGCGAGCATGATCGCCTGATCCCACCCGTCTATGGTGACGCTTTCCATCGAGCCATCTCCGGTTCCGAGTTGGTTATGCTGACCGGCACAGGCCATATGCCCATGTTCGAGAAGCCGGAAGAGTGGAGCAGGACGATACTCGATTTTTTGCAAAAGTAAAGTGTGAAATAGAACGGGAGAGATGCCATGAATAAATTGTCCTTCCATTACTTCCACCTGATGCCCTGGCCGCATTTGCCGCCCGACTTCGATGAAAACTACGATTCGGCCTGGGTGACCCTGCCCAATTCGTTCTATGATCCCGCCAGGGGTCACGCGCTCTACAATCGCTACCTGGATGAGATCGAACGCGCTGACAAATTTGGTTGGGACAGCGTGATCGTCAATGAGCACCACCAGAACGCTTATGGCACCATGCCCTCGCCTAATATCATGGCTGCTGCTCTCACCCAGCGCGTCAAGCGGGCGAAGATCGGCATCGTGGGTAATGCGCTGCCCCTGCACGATGATCCACTGCGCGTTGCCGAAGAAATCGCCATGCTGGATGTCATCAGCGGCGGGCGCATCATCTCCGGCTTTGTGCGCGGCACGGGCATGGAGTACTTCAGCTATAATGTCAATCCAACCACCAGTCGCGAACGTATGGAAGAAGCTCACGACTTGATTATCCAGGCCTGGACGCGCCCCGGCCCCTTTGCCTTTGAGGGCGAGCATTACAACTATCGCTATGTGAACATCTGGCCGCGTCCCCTCCAGAAGCCGCACCCGCCTATCTGGCTGCCCGGCACTGCCAGCATGGAAACCATCGATTTTGCGGCGCGGCACAAATACCCCTACATGACGGTCTTCATGCCTATGAGCCAGCGCAAACGCGCCTACGAGATGTATCGCAGGGTAGCAGAAGAGAAATATGGCTACGAGGCCCAACCCGACCAACTGGCCTTCTGCACGCCGGTCATCGTGGCCGAAACCGATGATATTGCCATGAGGGAAGGCGAGAAATACGCCATGTGGATCTTTGAAAAGGGCTTGAAGGTGCGCCCTGAGTTCTTCGTTCCCCCCGGCTATATGAGCGAGCGCAGCCTCAAAGTCGCCATTGACGGCGGCGGCTTTGGTCAGCGAGGCACCTTTAAAGAGTTGGTCGAAAAAGGCGTAGTGATCGCGGGCAGCGTAGATACCGTGATCGAGAAGTTGTCCTACTATACCGATGTGCTGCATGCCAACATGCTGGTCACAGGTGGTCATGTCGGCGAGATACCTGATTACCTGGTCTTGAAATTCCAGGAAATGATGGCAAAGGAAGTTATGCCGCACTTCCGCGAGAAAGTTTCTGAACCTGCCCCCGCCCTGGGAAGAG
>DATGGW010000406.1:0-11616 GCA_035308345.1 Ktedonobacteraceae bacterium
CAGGAAAGACAAAAGGCGATACAGTCAGTTCGCCGTAGACTGGCTGCACCGCGTTGATCTCTGTTTCTGCTCTTTGCCAGTCCATCGTCTGTGGCTCAAGAGCGAAAGCCTCAACGCTGTAGCGTGTAATGCTATCGCCAAGTTTCACCTCAACCTCGGCCTCACCCTGCACCATCACAATCTCATTGAAGATGACTTCCGCGAAAGACAGGCGGATTCTTGTAAGGGTCTGGGATTCGTTGGCCGGCGCTGAAGGGCGGGCGGGGACAAGCCCTGCCCCTATGGGAGTTGCCGGCGGGTGGCTAGGAGCAAGTCCGGCGGATAAAGGGGTTGTTGGCTGGCGTATTGAGGGTGCGCTGGTGGACGCTAAAAACTGAGGCGATGGAGCAGAAAGCGGCATAGCCATAGCACGTGTCATGCGTGCAAAGGGCGGGCTGTAGTATCCACGATAGTCTGACAGTTTTCGCTCAACGATGCCCGTGCCTGACTGCTCGCGCCAATCGGCCAGGTTCTTTTTGATGCGCGCAGCCAGTTCTACCTGCGGGTCGCCTGGAGCGATCAAACGCGCATCTTTGATGATCAACTGCACAGGCACTGGTCGGTCGGATCTGGCTGTCCTGAGCTTCACGGTGATGCGCGCGCCCGGCCTGACCTCTTTTGGAGCTTCGCATTGAAGTTGCAGTTCGCCGGGGCGCAGGACCGAGCACCAGCCCTCCCAGGCCTGGCCATCGATAAATGCGCCAAGCAGCATAATGCCGTAGGGAGCTGGAACCGGCAGTAGAAGCGGCTGACCGGCAGGCAGGTGTTCAAAAACGTGCTCCTCGCTGGCGCCTCGTACCGCGTCAACGATCACGACTTTGAGCAATTCGACCGGCGCGCGCGGCGTAATTTCTGCTTCGCTGCCGACCACGCGCGGCATCACAAACGGTTCGTTGTTGCTTGCCCCGCGTGTGATATACATGCCGCGCCAGGCGTTCGACTGTGATAGTGGCAGCAGGCTGACTTCGCGCACTTCGCCCAGTTCGCTGATAACCAGCGTCTCGCGCCGCTCCTGCTCCGAACCTTTCAGCGCAACTGTTGCAGTACGGTCCCCCGCGAATATATTCAGGGTATAAGGGCCTGCGCCGATAAGCTGGACAACGCCGCGGCATTGACCCTGGCGATTGCAGCTCAGCTTTGCGCGCTGGCCTATACGCTCTCCGCGCTCCTGCAATTCCACGTCAATCTGCCCGCTGTAGGGCTGACCAAAAGCGCTGACCACCAGCATGTAGCGTAGAACATGCCCGCTCAACTGTTGTTCGACCAGTTCCGCGTTAAGTGGAGATAGACGATACTCCGCGACCTCAAAACGGCAGTCAATCGCTTCTATGCCCACTAATGCCGCTTCGTATTCTCCCTCTGGCAGTCCTTGCAGGGACCAGAGACACAACCCGTAGCGGTCGAGCGTGAGCGGGTAATCAGCGTAGTCGTTGCCGCTCAGGCGCAGGCGCAAAGTGAGCGCAGCATGCGGCAGCAGCGGCGCGGCAATAAGCAGGCGCACCGTGTCACGATTGGCGCGATATATAGCCTTATCACTGGTGAGAGAGATCAGTTGTGAACCAGGCAGTGGTTTCGGAGACAGAGTAGCGCCTGGCAGCGTTAGTTCATCCCTCCCGCGAAAAAGGATAGCAGCTTTGATGGAATTTACTGTTAACCCGGAGACGGTGAGCAACTGCTCCATGCCCGAACGGTGCAGCCAGTCGGGTTTGAGGAAGACAAACCAGCTGCCAATATTTACGCTATCTCCCAGCTTCTCAATGAGCGATACATCGGTAATTTGTAAGAAAGGATCATATTCTACCGCTAAATTCTGTTGTATCATAATGAAGTCCTTTCATATGCTGGCGATTATACTGATCAGACGCTTCCATAGTCATTGTAGGGGCGGGAATGGAGTGGACGGGGGTGGAGACTCTTGCGGTCGCCCTCGTATCCCGAATTACCCCGAACGTGATTACCCGAGCTACCTTACATTATAATAAACAAAAGTGCAAGTAGGGACGCGATAAATCGCGTCCGCAGAAGGATGATAGATACATATGCAATCCATACGCCGCCTGATAGCCACTCTTATGTTTTGTGTACTGTTCGCAGCCTGCGCCCCGCTCGGAAGTGGCAATTCTGGTGGAGCTACTCCAACGCCGGGAGTGACACCTACACCTACTAATAGCCTGTTAACCCCGGTTACTGACATCTCGCCTCTGAATTGTCCGCCTGATATGGCGGGCAATCCTAGTTGTCAGACGCCACGTTCGCTGCGCGTTGCCTACGGTGTCGAGTCGCTGATGCAGCGCGGTTACACGGGCAGGGGACAGACGATAGTCGATATTGTTTCTTTTGGCAGCCCGACGTTACAGCAGGATATGGATATCTTCGACCGGCAGTTTGATTTGCCGCCCATTACTATTAAAGTGCTTTCCCCCCTTGGCGCCGTCCCATTTAATCCCAACGACCGGGATATGACCGGCTGGGCGGGAGAGACAGAACTGGATGTGCAGATCATTCATGCCATCGCTCCCGGAGCGAACATCGTGGTGCTGACCAGCCCGGTTTCAGAAACTGAGGGCGTAATAGGTCTGCCGCAGTTCTTAGAATTGGAGCAATACGCCATTAAAAATCATTTAGGTACCATCATTTCGCAAAGCTGGGGCGCGTCCGAGGTAACGCTCAAAGACAGCACGGGGCAGCAGCAGATACAACAGTGGGATGCCTTCTATAAGCAGGCAACGACCCAACAAGGAATCACCTTCTTTGGTTCTTCGGGCGATAATGGAGCTACTGACTATAGCGATCTGAAAGCTACCATTCTTTCGACGACCCCGACCAGTAGTTTTCCGACCGATGATCCCTGGGTGACAAGCACAGGAGGGACGACATTGCAGCGCGTCAAGAGCGGCACATCGTTCATCGAAACGGCCTGGAACAACGGCGACGGCAGCAGGTGCGCCGGCGTCGGCAATGACAGCAGCGGTGGCGGTTTCAGCTCGTTCTTCCCCACGCCATCGTACCAGCAGGCGCTGCCGCCGGTCATGCAGCAAGAACTAAGCCACCGGCGCGGTGTGCCTGATGTTTCAGCCGATGCCGATCCCTGCACCGGGCTCGCTATTTATAGCGGCGGTTGGCAGCTTGGCGGCGGCACCAGCGCCACCGCGCCACTCTGGGCAGCCATCATGGCTATAGCCAATCAAATGGCGGGTCATGCGCTTGGCTTTATCAATCCCGCGCTCTACAAACTGGCATTGTCCAGCACCTATACGCAGGATTTTCATGATATCGTAGTGGGCAATAATTCGGTCAAAGTGAATGGCGTACTGGTGCAGGGCTATTCCGCCGCGCCTGGCTGGGACCCTGTTACCGGCCTGGGTTCGCCCAATGCCGAGAAATTAATTCCAGACCTGATCGCGGCTATAGGGCCATAAAATTTCACCGGGTCGGCGCATCCTGGCATGGCGACCGCGAGGGTCACCATATTCGTTTGTGCTTGCTCTTTACCTTACGGTCTCTGCGTGTACTGCTGGTATTGGTACTGGTAGGTGTTGTAGTTCGGCTGGCCGAACATTACGCGGCGGCGGCGCTGTCCGAACATCAGGTACAGGAAACAACCCAGGAATGGCACGAGCCAGATCAGAGCCAGCCAGAGTATTGCCCCTGCGACTGAATGATTATCCTCGATCACCATCACGGTGGCGATAATATGTCCCAGAATTGGCACGAAAACAATCACCAGGAAGAGCACCGTATTGAATATACAGCCACGATTTCCAGACATTTTCTTCTTTTCTCCTCATAACCATGTTTTGGCAATGGTATATATCTTTTTATTGAGAGCTTTATTAACAGGGCATAATGCCTGCGCTCTCAAGCATATATACGCACTCAGGAGAGATTGTGTTGTAACTGTCTATGTCGAAAGGGTATTTTTTACTGCATTTCCACCTTTGAGCACTAACTTCACATGCACGGGATCAGCGACGCGGGTAATGTCATCCAGTACATCGCCATCTATAATTATTATATCGGCCAGCTTGCCCTCTTCCAATGTTCCAAGCTGGCTGTCGAGGTGCAGCAGGCGAGCCGCACCGGACGTGCTGGCAACAATGGCTTGCATCGGCGTCATGCCGTTCTCGACCATCAATTGCAACTCGCGACCATTTTCGCCGTGACGCCCCACGCCCGAATCGGTTCCCATAGCCACCTTCACACCGGCTTGCACGGCGCGTCGAAAGCTCTGCTGGTGAGCATCGACAACGGAAAGAGCCTTCTCGGCCATCATGGGCGGCAAGATATCGGGATGTTCTTTACCGTATTCGATGACCGCCAGGGGCGCGATCAGTGTGGGCACGAGATAGACCTGTTTATCAATCATCATGTCGATCAGTTCGTCCGTCAAATACACGCCGTGCTCAATGGACGCCACTCCGGCCAGCAGCGCATTTTTGATGCCCTGAGAACCTTGCGCGTGCGCCATACAGCGTTTATCCTGCGCTCCGGCCTCGTAGACTGCGGCGGCGATCTCCTCAACCGTCAACTGGGAGGATTTGGGCGAGTCGGCAGTCGAGAGCACGCCGCCGCTTGTTGCCAGCTTGATCCAATCCGCGCCCGCGCGCAAAATTTCACGTGTAGCCTTACGCACTTCTTCAACACCATCAGAGACGCCGCCTGGCACATCATAGAAGCGAATGCCGAATAGCCCAAGATCGGCACAGCAGGGATAAAAACCATCACCGTGTCCTCCCGTCTGGCTAATCATGGAAACGGCAACTTGCATACGCGGCCCGGTGACGATACCGCGCTCGACCGCGTGCTTTAACCCGGCGGGCGCGCCTGCCGCGTCACGCACTGTGGTGACACCAGCATCGAGTGTGGCCCGCATGCGTGGAATGGTTTCCAGCAGTCGCAGTGAAGGCGACGTGACCAGGAAGCGCGCAATATTAGGATATTCCATAGCAAAATGAACATGGCAATCGATCAGGCCAGGCAGAATACTTCCTCCCTGGGCATCGATCACCGTCGCGCCGCGTGGAATGGCGATGCTGCGTCCAAGACCGGTGATGCGCTCGTCTTCGATAAGCATAGTTACGCCGGTCAGCGGGTCATTGCCACTCCCGTCGATCAGTGTCCCATTAGTAATGGCTAAAGACATGATTTTTCACTCCCTACTGGAATTCGCGCTTACTTTACCCTGAAGTATATCCGCTACGGCAGCTTAACGCAATTAGATTGCCTCTCGACGCAACCGCACAGCGTAAAATACCTTAGAGTAAAAATAGGGATTTATACTAATAGGCATTTTCTGTCATCTGCGCTATAGTAAACTCACTTCAGGTCTGCGCCTGGAAGACAGCGTGAATTTGGTGAATTTGTAGAGGAAGGTATCCTATCTCAAGATACCGGAATAAAGTGAGTAATCTTATGCATAGTGTGCGTCAACAACTACGTTTACTACTTACGGTGCTGCTCGGCCTGAGCGCATTATTCGTGATATCTGGCACAGCGCTCGCGCAGACCGATCATTCACAGCTAACGGCGCATGCCAGCGTGCTGAGCGCTATCCCCGCCATTGGTTCAACCATTACGCAGGCTCCCACCACCGTGACCGTCACCACCGCCGAGAATATTAATCCCAATCCAAAGTTGAGCAATCTTTTCGTTTATGGTCCCAGCGGCGAAGCGACCGCCAAACTGATCAGCGTGGGCAACGCAAAGGTATCTCTGACCAACCCGGAGCAAATGTCCGTTACTATCAAGCCCAATCCACAGCACACCAATGGCGTTTATGTAGTACAGTGGATCACCGTATCGGCCCAGGATGGCGATGCAGACTCAGGCGCGTTCACCTTCACCGTCAATACCAACGCGACAGCGGCGCCTTCGCCTACGCCTGCTCCGACCTCGACGACGGGGCAGACAATTACACCGACCGGCTCTTCCACTTCTGGAACGGGTGGCACACCAATCTGGGTTTCGCTGCTCATCGGCGTAGTAGCCCTGGTTGTCGGTCTCAGCGGCGGATTAGCTCTTGGTTGGCGTCGCTCAGCGCCATCGGTAGGCGCAATGCGCAAAACCTTGAAGTAAGAGCCGAAAGAACCTGTCAGGCGTCCCTAGTCCAATTTGCTTAAATCGTGCAGGCGCAGTTTAAGAAGGAGTTATAGTTATGCGTATTCGACCCATATTCTGGTGCATACTGGCCTTCGTTTGCTGCGCCCTGTTGATCTTCGCTGCCCTTATACAGGTACGCGCGCCCGCGCACATGCAGGTGCATGTCGATAAGGCTGTTCCCGTTTCAGCCGGTTATACCACCGTCGAGCTGCATCTCAGCGATCCGCAGGATATCCCGATCGAGCAGGCGCAGGTCATCCCATCCGCCAGAATGACCAACATGCATATGGCCGCCATTTCCACCTCAGTCAAGGCTTTGGGACAGGGCAACTACATAGTACAGTTAGCGTTGTCGATGGGCGGTCCCTGGGAGATCAATATTGTCGCGCATGCTGATGGCTTTGACGACTCGCGGCAGACCTTGCTCATCCAGGTGCCGCCGGTAGTTTCACTATGAACAGAGCTATCTATGAACATTTTTGCATTATACTATATGGAGGTATAAGATCATCCTGGCCGTCGTCTGGAAGCTAAGAAGCGGGCGAAAAAGTGAGTTAGCTCTATGTCTCTATCAATCCATCAACCGGCAGGCAGTCGAGAACGCCGGCGGCTTTCACTTTTTGAGAAAGTCATACTTGTCAACGCGCTTATGCTGATAGGAGAGGCATTAGCCGGTCTCTGGGTGACAAGCCACAGCCTGGAATCTCATCATTATCTCATCGATACCAGTTTTATCGTGATTGCCACGTTGTGTAGTTTATTCATCAATGTATTGCTACTGCGCGCCAGCTTCCGCCCGCTTTTCAGCCTGCTGCGCACCATCAGGGCAGTGGGCGCCGGGGATACTGCCCTGCGCGCTGTAGATATCGCGGCGGATTCGGAAATTGGCGAACTGGCGCTGGCCTTCAATCGCATGCTTGACCAGTTGGAAGCATCCAGGCGGCAACAAGCCATGCTGATCCTGCAGGCGCAGGAAGAAGAACGCCGCAGGCTTGCGCGCGAATTGCATGACGAAAGCAGCCAGAATCTGACTGCGCTGCTTGTTCACACGGAAATACTGAACCAGACGCTGGTAAATATGCCAGGTGGCGCAGCAATACAGGAGGTACGCGCGCAATTACAACCAGGACTGCACCAGCTCACGCAGCTCACACAAAAGACGCTGGAAAATATTCGCACCCTGGCCTTGCAACTGCGACCCGGCATACTGGATGATCTCGGCCTGGACGCCGCCTTTCGCTGGCTGGCCGAGGATTGCCGGAATCGTCTTCACCTGGCCGTTGAACTGCGCGTTGATGGACTGGAAGAGACGCTGCGCACACGCGGGCAACTCGCGCTCTATGCCGCCACGCTTTTTCGCATCGCCCAGGAGTGCCTGACCAACGCGGCGCGCCACGCGCGCGCAAAACGAGTCGTGATCTCATTTACATCGGATCAAGATTTTCTGCATTTGAAAGTATGCGATGACGGCGACGGCTTCGATGTCTCTCAATCGCCGACCGGTCTGGGCATTAGGGGCATGCGCGAGCGGACCGCGCTGCTCGGCGGTGAACTGGTTATCGTATCTCAACCTGGAAAGGGGACAACTATCGAAGCACGCTTACCATTGACGCTTACACCTGTGGAGGAATCGCCAGGTGTCCAGTTCTGATACGCCCAAAAACGCGCCGGCGCGCGTCCTGCTCGCGGATGATCACGATATCCTGCGCCAGGGCCTCAAAATGTTGCTCAGCCTGCAACCCGACATAGAGATCGTAGGTGAGGCGCGCACCGGGCGAGAAGCAGTTGAACTCACACGCATTCTGCAGCCGGATGTCGTCGTAATGGACATCACCATGCCGGATATGGATGGGCTGGAAGCCTGCCATATAATACGCAAGGAGCAGCCTGCCACACAGATATTGATGCTCACTATGCATGAAAGTGAAGAATATTTTCTCGAGGCTTTACGCCTGGGCGCGGCAGGCTACGTGGTAAAAAGGGCTGCGCCTACCGAATTGCGCATGGCTATCCTTTCAGTTTCACAGGGCGGCGCATTCCTCTATCCTGGGCTGGCAAAGGCGCTGATTCGCGGTTACGTCGATAATGCTGCCACGCCATCCACGGAATCGGCAGAAATACGCGAACCTGCCAGGAATAACGCGCCTGAGTTACGCAACCTGACGCCGAGAGAGATAGAAGTCTTGAAGCTGGTAGCCGGAGGGTATACCAACCAGGAAATAGCCGACCGGCTGGTTATTAGCATCAAAACCGTGCAGGCGCACCGCGCTAACGTGATGGAGAAACTCGACTTGCACGATGTCACGCACCTGGTGCGTTTCGCTATTCGCAGTGGTCTGATTTCTGACGAACCATAGAGCAATGCGCTGCGAGAAATTGACCATAGTTGACACAAATACGTCAGATAATAACAGTAGAAATAGATGATTGGACACATTACATGCGATTACGCTTTCTAAATAAAAGACTATTCCGTCTCTTACTTATTGCCGCTCCTCTGGCCATATTCTGTATACTATTTTTTCCGGCAATAGCAAGCGCGCATGCCATTTTATTGCGCTCCGATCCACCAAAAGACGCTGTTTTAACAACTGCGCCGGGGGCGGTACGCATGTGGTTCACGGAAGATTTGAACCCCGCTTTCAGCACAGCGCAGGTCATTAACGCCGCTAGTAAGCGTGTTGATAATAACGATGCACATGTCAATCCCGGCGATGCGACGGAGATGGACCTCACACTTAAACACAACCTGCCGCCTGCTGTCTATATTGTGGTCTATCGCACCGACTCAGCCGTTGATGGTCACGTGCTGAGCGGCTCTTTCATCTTCACGGTCTCCAATCCCGATGGCACTGTGCCAACGCTCAGCCCTGGCGCAAATCCGGGAGCAAACGTGTTTGGTGGAGGCAACTTAACCGGTCTCTATACCGGACATCTCGATCCTCCAACCCTCTTCAATTTGATTGTGATCACCCTGGTCGAACTCGGCGCGGTCTTCTGGGTAGGGTCGCAGCTCTGGATCAACTTTGTGCTGCAAATGTCCTCGGAAAAGCATCCCACTGAGCAGACTACCAATGAACAGGCGCAGGCGCGTTTCGAGAAGCGTTTCTCATTTCCTACGCTGCTGGTCATCCTGCTGGCAAATGTTGGCGTCCTGTATGGACAGGCGATCAACTTGACCGGCGGCAATTGGGGGCAAGCGCTTTCACTCTCCCTGCTGTCTGGCCTGGCAACCAGCGGGCGTTTTGGAACCTTCTGGCTGATGCGTGAGGGTGTCATCGCGCTGGCTATGTTCATCTCGCTTTATATGCTCATGCGGCAGCAGCGCCCGCGTTGGGTAAATGCGCTGCTGCCGCTGGTCAACCTGCTGCTTGGCCTGATGCTCTTTATCGCTATCACTATGTCCAGCCATGCCGGAGCCGTGAGCAGCAACCGGGTGACTTTCGCGATTATAGATGACTGGCTCCATCAGTTGGCGGCTGCGCTGTGGGTCGGGGGCATGCTCTACATCACCACCAACTACCTGCCCATCCTTAAAAAGCTGCCACTGGCTGACGCGGCGCGCTCGCTGGTGACGGTGCTGCCCTACTTCTCGCCGCTGGCATTTGCCGGCGTGATTATCATGTCCATCAGCGGGCCATTCAGCGCGACCTTTCACCTGAACTCGTGGAGCCAGTTCATCAACACCGCCTATGGCCGGGCATTGGTCGTCAAGATTGGGCTGGTGGGCGGGCTGCTGATTACCAGCGCGGTTCACGTATTCCTGCTGCGTCCCCGCTTGAAAAAAGAATATCGCAAGTACAGCTACGCGGCGAGCCGTCTTGCTACAGTTAACAAAGTCACTGTCGAGGTAGAAGCGGGTCAAACAGTGCCGGTCGGCCAGAATGCAACGTCTAACACCGGCACAGAGCAAGCGGATAAGCAGCTTTCACAGCAGGTACGGCTGCGCGAAAAACGGCTTAACCGCAAAACGCGGCGGCTCATTTCAATCCTGCGCTGGGAGCCAATGCTGGGCGTCGCCGTGCTGGTGTGTGTCGGCTTGATGAACGTCTTCGCCGGCACACTGTCGCCCATCGCGGCGGCAGCGCAACAACAGCCCGGCGCGAAACCACAGCCTTTTATTGGCGCCTTGCGCACCAAAGATGGCAAATTCACCGCGAAGCTTGAAATTAACCCGAATCTTTTCGGCACTAATGTCTTCACGGTCAGCGTCATCGACAATAGCACAGGCAAACCAGATACGAATATCGGCGTCACCATCTACACCACCATGCTGGATATGGACATGGGAACCGGCAGCATCAACCTGCTTCCCGATGGCAAAGGACATTTTAGCGCAAGCGGCGACCTGTCTATGGCCGGTCACTGGCAAATTCGCCTTCAGATACGCACGCCAGATAATACGCTGCACGAGGTGAGTACCGATATCACTACACCTTTTTAATGCGCCAGCGAGCGCAAACTATGATAAAATTATTGGGCTAAACCTACAGTAGGAAGGTTCCTACTGGCAGGTTGTGAAACGCTTTTAAGGTAAAAGATATGAAATATGTAAGATCTGCCTTGATTATGGTCGCACTCGCGTTATTGCTGATCGGATGCGACAGCGCCGCGCCCAACAGCGCGCAAAGCACACCCAACACCACACTTGTGCCCGTTAATGGTTTTGGCAGCGCCGCCAATCATGTGCATTCTTTGCTGGCGCTGCCACAACAGGTGCTGATCATGGCTACTCATTACGGTCTGTTCAGGTCTAAGGACAATGGCGCGACCTGGCAAGAAGTGGCCGGCGGTCCTGATCAGTTGATGGAAGGACTGATGACCTACTCGTTGATCATCAGCCCGCTTAACTCACAGCGGATGTACGTGCTCGCGCAGCCATCTATAGAGCAGCACACGGGTATACCTGGCCTTTACACCAGCGCCGACCAGGGCAAGACCTGGAAGCTTTCTGTCACCGCCGCCAGTCTTACCGCTATCTATCCCTATACTGCTGCCCCTGGCAACGACACGCCAGACGAGGTATACATCTACCTTTCAGACCGGGGCGCGCTTGGGCTACTTCGCAGCCTGGACGACGGCGTGCATTTCTCCAGCACCGGTACTTTGCCCTTTGATCTCATCTTCGGCATTCTCGCCTTGCCCAATATGCCCGGCCACCTGCTGGTATACGGCAGCGACGGTATGGCGAGCAGTACAGATGGAGGCATTCACTGGCAGGTTATCTCGAGCATCAGCGGAGGAGTCGAAGACGTGGTAACAGCCGGGCCGCACAGTCCCATCTACGCTTCAGGTGACGCGGGCGTTTACGTCTCGCTCGATGAAGGAAAGACTTTCAAGCTGGTCTACTCGCAAGCTTCTTTCTCTTCGCTGGCCGTGACGACGCAGCAGGCAGCGGTCGTTTACGGTAAAACCGCAACGGCAACCTATCGCAGCAATGACGGCGGTCGCACCTGGTCTATGCTGCCGCACATCAAC
>DATGGW010000407.1:0-6103 GCA_035308345.1 Ktedonobacteraceae bacterium
AGTTCTACCGAACGTTCTTCCTGCCTTACTGTCAGTAATCCGCTTTTCTGGTACTCCTCAATTCTCCGCAAGATAATCGACAGGTCAAACTGATCCAACGAACCTATGAATGACACTAAAACACCGCCCGTCCAAAAACGACTTCAGCCACAGGCACATGATGCATCTGCACGATTGCAAAGCAACATCACATGCCCGCGCGCAAGTCTACTACGAAACGTTGCGATACCTTTGCGACGATTCCCGGAGGGATATATATCTCCATTCCCGAACACATTGTCAGGATCATCGCAATTGCAGAGACACACCCCTGAATCTCCGCTATGTTTGTTTCATCCTCATTCGAGCAGTAAGCCGAATGCTAAAGAAACCCAGGAATCAAAAGGGCCACACTCCCTTTTCACGGAGGGAGAGGGATTCGAACCCCCGGGGCTTTCACCCAACTGTTTTCAAGACAGTCGCAATAGACCACTCTGCCATCCCTCCGACATGACTATACCATATCCGTAAGCGATTTGAAAAGGGTATGGCCGGAAAATCTCATACGCGATGCCGGCGTACACAATCAAGACTCCATATGCCCATCCAAAACATAACGATTGAGAATGTAATATATAACTTTTTGGAATGTCAAACTTGACAATGATACCCATTTGCTATAACAATTCGGAATGTGCGATATTCCTTGAAAGAATAACAAAAATATGGTACGGTTGAGTCAAGCAACCACCGTTACAGAGGTATTTGAAGAGTTTAGATCAATAGTCAGCCAGTTAGCCCGCAGGAGGTACATCGTGGATTTTCGCTATTCCCTCGTCGGATTGTTGATCGGCATTCTTGTAGGTCTCACAGGTATGGGTGGTGGATCACTACTCGCGCCCATCTTGATCCTCATCTTCGGCATCCCTCCTGTATGGGCAGTTGGAACTGATGTTGCGTACTCTACCGTGACCAAAGCGCTTGGCTCGGTCGTGCATATTCGCCAGAAGAACGTGAATTTGAAGATAGCCCTTTGGCTGGCCTGTGGCAGCGTTCCCGCTACGCTTTTAAGTGTGACCCTCGTGCAGTACATTCGTAAGCACTACGGTTCGCTCATTAACGGCGTCATACTTCACGCCATCGGTTTTACGCTTATTTTAGTCGCTGTATTACTCGTGGTGAAGCCATTTATTATGCGCCGTATTGAGCAGAAGCGTTTAGACGTGCAAAAGCGAGCAGCGCTTGCAGGTGAAATCAGTGAGGCAACCGGCGCACCAACTCGCTGGGAAAAACGCTATCGCCCACTAGTGACCGCCCTGATTGGCGCATTTGTCGGTTTCCTGGTTGGATTAACCTCGGTTGGCAGCGGCACGCTGATAATCGTCTCGCTGGCTTTCCTCTTCCCGCGCCTCACAGCAAAGGAACTGGTCGGCACCGATATCTTCCAGGCGTTCATGCTGCTGGCGGCGGGCGCGATAGTCTACATCACCGCCGGAACCATCAAATGGCCCATCGTCGGTATGCTGCTGATCGGTTCGCTGCCCGGCGTCTTCATGGGAAGTAAGCTCAGCAAGTTTATTCCCGATCCCTATATGCGCCCCATCCTGGCAGTCGTCCTGGTCATCTCGGGGTGGAAATTGATTTAGAGGCGCAACCCTACGCCCTCACATCCTTGCGCTTCAGAAAGACGGCGATGGCAATACACAGCACAATACTGATCGCAAGCAAAGCGCCCCATACGAGTAAGAGATGCATGGTAGCGCCAGGGACAGCCGAGGCAGGGTTGAGCGCCACAAAGTGTGTGCTTTGATAGGAAAAGTTATCTACGCCCAGCTTGTCGCCATGCAAGCCAACAGAAGATCCCAACCCGGCCATTGCCCAGCGTGCCGCAAAAAGAGCGCCTATCGCCTGTAAGATGGGCGTATCGAGCTTGAATATGATACTCGAGAAGATCACCTGCGGGAGAAGGACGATCGGTATATAGCTCATGGCGCGGTCGATATTGGGAGCCAGCGCTGATATTGCCAATCCCAGCATCAAGCCCGCCAGCGATGTGAGAGCCATCGTGATATAAACCTCCACCACGATTGGTAAGAAGATGCCCTGGTGAAACGGCGCTTTCAGGTTCACCAGATAGACCAGGATGGCGCTTTGCAGCAGGCAGAAAACACCCAGAACAGCGATCTTCGAGAACATGTAAGGAGCGACTCCCAGGTTCACCATGCGCTCACGGCGGTAGACAGGTATCTCTCTGACGATGGCATGCACACCGTTGAGGCAGCCAAATAATACAGCCGCAAAAGCCATGATGAACAGCAGCGTTTGCGCATCCGCGCCAGAGTTGAAGGTGATGGCATCCTCCAGCGCCTGCTGCGAAGTCAAGCCCTGCTGCTGCGCAAAACTTTTCCCCTGCGGCGTTTTGAGCAGGTCAACAACTCGCTGGCAATCAAATGACACAATTGGGCCTGAGTTAGCCACCGGATTGGCTCTCAATGGACATGATGTGATACTGGTAGAGTCGAACGTATTGGGCGCAGCCAGGTAGAGCAGGATCAGGCCAATGATGGGAGCTTGCAGCAGCAATGTCATGAGAGTGCTCATATCATGTGTGAGCAGCCTCATATAGCGCCTGCAGAGAAGCCAGAACTGCCTGCGCAGTCTGCGACGTAAAGGCCGCCTGGCCAGAGCCATTGACTCAAATTCAGCTTCACGCCCGGCAAGCTCCCTGTCAAGTGGTTCTTGTATGTAGCGCTGGTAATAGGGTGAATGTTTAAATTTCTCTTCCGCCTCGGCAGGGATTTTTTTATCATCAGCAGTAGGCTCCAGCGCATTGTAGATTTCTGCGAAGTTGCCCGTGCCAAAGTAGCTCTGCGCCTCAGCGGGCGTTCCATAAAAGGCAAGACGACCGCCTTCTGCCAGGAAGCAAACATAATCACAGAAATCGATATTGCTGGTGGCATGCGTTACCAGAACGATGGTGTGTCCCCTATCAGCCAGTTTGCGCAGGAGCAGCATCATCTTCCGATCCAGGCCAGGATCAAGACCGGCAGTTGGTTCATCTAAGAAAAAAACACTGGGGTTTGCCAGCAGTTCCAGGGCAATCGATACACGCTTGCGTTCGCCTCCTGAGAGATTCCTGACCAGGTGACCGCGCCGGTGCTTCATCTCCACGTCCTCGAGCACCTCGTCGATACGCTGCTTGATCTGCGCATGCGTGAAGTCCCTGGGCAGACGCATCCTGGCTGTATAGTAGAGGGCCTGTTTAACAGTCAGGTCACGGTGAACAATGTCATCCTGCGGAACATAACCTATCTGGGTGCTGAACGCAGCCAGGTTGCTATAATAGTCCTGGCCGTTGTATAGCACGGTGCCATGCCTGGCAGGCCGCAGGCCGCTCAGGGCATCCAATAACGTAGATTTGCCAACACCAGAGCTGCCTACCAGTGCCACAAAGGAACTGGGTGGTATATCAAGAGATACGTTGCGCAGCAGAACGCTGAGTCTTCGCCCGCTAGTTTTGAGCCGCAGCGCATCGATGCGGATACCGTAGCCTTCATATTGCTGGATCAGTTGTGTGCCTGTGTAGATTAGCCTGAAAGGACCTATGTCAATAAGATCGTCCGGACTGAGTTCCTGTGCCCTGATACGCTGCGCATTAACGTAGATATGATTCGTGCTTCCCAGGTCAACGATGCGATAGCTGCCATTGTGCCCTCGCTCCAGGCGAGCGTGATGACTAGAAACCAGTGGATGATTCAGCACAACCATATTATCGGGATAGCGTCCAACTGTAATCACCGGCGCTTCCAAATTGATCGGGCGAATCTGTGGCGCCCCACCTTGTACTGGCAAGCTGCTGGTTTTCTCGAATGACAACCCATTCTGTTCGCGCGCAAGCTGACTCGTTTGCGCCTGGTCAAGCATCTGCTGCTGATTGGCATCCATATGAGTTCCGTGTCCGTTCTAGGCAAGAAAATCAGAGGTGAAAGATCTCGCGGTTGCACTACTTTACTGTAAGTAACACGAAGTACTCGCCTGAATCGTTTACATGATAACGAACCCTCAACATGATATTATTCATGTGTAATGGATTGTCACTTTGGAACTGCCGTGGATTTCAAACAGGGCCGGGAGGTATTATCTAAGCATAGTGGAAAGTTTGCAGCTACTTTGTTCAACGGGTGTTTTCAGTCGCTTCCCGGACATGACGGATTACCGATCAATTTTAGATTACGGGGCAGAGCTGGCGGTAGATGACCTCGAAGTGATGTTCTTCCCATCCTGGACCGGCGAAATTGAACGGATAGCCGTAGAGCTGCGCGCCTCTGGTCTGCTTTTCCCGGCCATCCACGCGGAAAAGGGCATAGGCCCGGCCTTAATCAGCGTACTTCCCGAAGAGCGCGCGCAGGGTTGGCGCTGGCTCGAAGCCAGTTGCCGCCTGGGGCAGCTATTACAGTCAAATGTGCTGGTATTCCACCTCTGGGGTCATCCGGATTCAGACGACAGACTGCAAGACAACCTGGCGATTCTCCCTGATTGCCTGGCGATTGCTGAACGACATAGCCTGGCGCTGGCTATAGAAACTACCCCTTGTAGGAGTGGCGACCCGCTTGGCAATGTACGCCGGGCCATAGAGCAGGACAGCCGCTGTTTTGTGGCGCTGGACACAGAGTTTCTGGCCCTGCACCACCAGCTTGAAGTTGCCTTATCTGCCGGTTGGCTGTGGCAAGACCAGCGCGTCCGTCACATTCATATAAAGGACTACGCCAGCGCTCTCTATTCAACCGACAACTATCGCCCCTACCTGCATCCAGGCGAAGGCAGCATCGATTTTGCGCATTTCTTCGCTGCAATCAAACAACATCATTTCGACGGATATATCAGCCTTGAGGCATCCATCGTTAACCTGGACGGCACACGCAATATGGAGAAACTCCAACACAGTCTGGCTACATTACAAAGATTGTGCAAAAATGAGCCACATTCGTAGTCATTGTAAGGGCGGGAGTGGTTGTGTAGTGGGGTGGTGACCCTTGCGGTCGCCCTCGTCCCCAAATGCGTCGGGGTTAGCGGTGCGGTCGCCCTCGTCCCCATTACTAAAATTTGCATATTAGATGGAAATATTGTACACTATTATCCGGCTGTCCAGGAGCAAGAGGCATGATAACGGTAGTCAAACTCAATCCGCTTGGCGAGACGCGCGTCCAGTACGAGGGCGAAATTGTCAAACACCTGGCGGACGGCGTGGTAATCCAGGCATACTGGAAACACGCGGCAAAATACCTCGGTTATGTAAGCTTTGAGCCGGGAGACCGCTTTACAGAATATTACTTTACGGACCGCTGGTACAATATCTTTGACATCGCGAACGCCGGCGGGCAAAGAAAAGGCTGGTATTGCAACATTGCGCAGCCAGCCGCTATTTTTGAGGATCGTATCGAACAGGTTGATCTGCTGCTCGATGTATGGGTTGACCCGCATGGCATAGCAATCGTCTTAGATGAGGACGAGTTCGAAGCCGATAGCACGCTGAATGCTGAAATGCGTGCCGGCGCGCTTGATGGGTTGCAAGCATTGTTACAGATGATTGCAGCGCAAAAGGAACCATTCGTATATGACTCCCGCGTAAAAGGGAGATAGCCATAAAGTGGTGTGTTGAAAACAACACTGTGTCAGAGCCACAGAAGACTCTGGAAGGACAAAACTTGATGGAGAAAAAAGGCGCCAGGCTGTTCCAGGTGGATGGAGAGACATTCGATTATGATTGGAACATTGTGGAGCTTGACACACGCAGGCAACTTCGTCTGAAGGTAAACGAGCTACTTCGACTTGTAAATGATCCCGCACTTACCACCAGCGAGATGCAGCAGCACCTTCTCCACGCTGAAGCGCTTTTTGGGAACCAACTGGCCGCGCAGCTTGTGCGTTCGCTTCAGCGCCACGATTACCATGAACGCCAGTCTATCGTCTGGCTGCTCACGCTGTTGAACGACGCGGAATCGGTAACACCGCTCAGGCGCATGTCACAGGATAAGCAGTTGTCCCGCTCCGTGCGGCTTTCAGCCTCGCTCGCCCTGGCAGGCATGGGCGCAACTCCAGAAATGGCCGACGAGCGCAGGTACGC
>DATGGW010000408.1:0-6990 GCA_035308345.1 Ktedonobacteraceae bacterium
TGACCAACCTGAAAGAGCACGACTGGCAGCGGCTCGATGAGCAAAAGCTGACGCCGTTGTATGTTTCTGTGCATACCACCGACCCCGACCTGCGCCGCAAGATGGTGGATGGTCCGCGCGCGGGTGATATCATCGAGCATATTCAACGCCTGGGCAGCATGGGCATCACCTGCCATACCCAGCTTGTGCTTTGCCCGCCTATCAACGACGGCTTTCAGCTTGACCGCAGCATTGCGGATCTGGCCGCGCTGCGCCCCATCGTCGAATCGATCTCAGCCGTTCCGGTGGGTCTCACTAAATACAACAATATGATGAAAACGGGCGATTTGCCGCCGCTGCGCCACTATACACGCGCGGAGGCCGAGGCGGTGATCGAGCAGGTCGAACAACACCAGCGGCGTTTCGAGGCCGAAGATCCCGATGGCTACCCCTTTGTCTACCTTTCGGATGAATGGTACTACATCACCGGGCGCGACTTCCCACCCGCCAGGCACTACGGCTCCTACGCGCAGATCGAAAATGGCGTCGGCATGACGCGCTACCTGGTCGATCAATGGGCGCGCGGCAAAGGCAAACTTCCCGAGCGGCTGCCGCAGCCGCGCCGCGTCACCATCGTCACCAGCGTGATGGCGCATCCCGTCATTACACAATTCGCCGCCGATTTACGTCGCGTCGCGGGCCTCGATGTACAGGTCTTGCCCATCGTCAACCAATTCTTCGGCCCTGAAGTGACCGTCGCAGGTCTGCTCTGCGGCCAGGACGTGCTGGACGCGCTCGCCGCGAACGCCAACCTGGGCGACCTTGTCCTCTTGCCGCGCGTCATGCTCGACAACGCAGGCGAACGTTTCCTCGATGATATCACTGTAGAGGAGTTCAAGGCGCGCCTGCCCGTGCCCGCCGGGTTTGTGCGCAACGCGCCTGAGATGATCGACGCGATTCGCGGGCTAGCCGGCAGAGAACTCTTGCCGACAACCAGGGGCATCCAGGCGTAGAGAGGCTTCAGGGCGACCGCAAGGGTGCGCCCCTACTATATACGGCCTGGGAAAGCGATTCATCCGTGTATAGTAGGGGCGCACCCTTGCGGTCGCCCTGGCAACGGTCTGTCTACAAATTATCCGCATTCTCTTTGGCCCGCTTCCATAATGCGCGCCATTCCGGGCTGTTATACGATGTCAGTTCGCGTCCCTCGGCGCGGGCCATGCTCTCCATCTCTTGAAAGCGCTGCTTGAATTTGCGGTTGGCTTGACGCAGCGCCTGTTCCGCGTCGATGTGCAGCTCGCGCGCGATCCTGGCTGCCATGAAGAGCACGTCGCCCATTTCCTCAAACTGCTGATCCGGCGTGCTGGCTTCCTGCAACTCGCGCAGTTCTTCCGAAAGTTTGGTTAAGATGTCTTGCAAACTCTTGTAATCGAAACCCGCTTTCGCGGCGCGCTTCTGGTATTCCTGCGCAGTCATCAGCGCGGGTGTAGCTGGTGGCAGGCGGTCGAGCAGGCTCTCTAGCTGCACATCCGTTCCGGCGGCCATGCGCTCCTGGCGTTTGATGGCTTCCCAGTTCTGCACAACCTGTCCGGCGCTGTTGACCTCGACATCGCCGAAGACATGCGGGTGGCGGCGAATCAGTTTGGCGTTGACATGCTCGAAGACATCGCCGATGGCAAAGTTTTCCTCCTGGCGCGCAATCTCGGAGTGAAGGTAGACTTGCAGCAGCAGGTCGCCAAGTTCTTCCGCCAGCTTCTCCATATCGTTCTCTTCTAACGCCTCGACCACTTCGTAGGTTTCTTCAAGCACGTAGTGGATGAGCGATTGGTGGGTTTGCTGGCGATCCCAGGGGCAGCCATCAGGCTCGCGACGCAGGCGATAGGTGATGTAGCGCAGCGTTTCGGGCAGGCGCAGCGCTGCCATGCCGCCCAGCGGCGGAACATACAGTGTGCTGAGATGGTTGGCGAAGCTGTTGCGGTCCAGTTCGTAGAGCGCCATCTCGCTCACCTGTTCATCGCCAACCACGCCCGCCGCTCGCACAAGCCGCACGGGCCATTCGTCGGGATAACACTCCCCTAATGCCAGCTTGACATCGCTCGCCAGCCGCCGGTTATAGACCTGCGCGATAAGCAGCGGCATGGTTGGAATGATCTTCCCGGCAATTTCGTCGGGGCGCAGCGCAGCCAGCTCGGTGGCATCGACAAGCTGCATACCTGCTGTAAACGGATCAAGCTGTAACGCCTCGCACACCGGCTCCAGAAACGATAACCCGGCGATAATGTGCGTGCTTAGCCCGCGTTCGCGCGCCAGTTGTAAAAGCAGTTGCACAGATGCCTCACCGATCAATGGATGTCCCGGCACGGCATAGAGCAAGGGCTGCTGCGCGGCAAGATCGCAGACCTGCCGCGCGATACGCTGGTAGAGCGCTGCCCAGTCATCTGACTCTTCATAGTACGTATCAAAAGACTCGCAGCGCAGGTCAGGAAAAGCCTGCCGCAGTGGCTCGACGGTGGGATGTATATAGGTGCGGAAGTAGACACTTGTGCCTTCTTGCGCAGCCTGCGCAAAACAAGCGCGGGCCTGGAGCGTCAGGTCGTCCCAACGCCCCGGCCCCAGCCCGATAATGTTGATTGCTGTGGATGTTGTCATGCCTGGTCCTCTCTCGATTGACATGCCTGCCGTAGGGGCCGGGCTTGCCCCCGCCCGCGTACCCGTAGTGTACCTTACCGTAGGGGCCGGGCTTGCCCCCGCCCGCGTACCCGTAGTGTACCGGGAGAGAGCGCATGTGTCAAATCTAGCCTTGTCTCAGCCAGGGTGATTTAAAAGTTCCTTCATGGCGATCCCTTGCGGTCGCCATGCCATCTTTTTTTGCGAGAAGCCATAAATGGAGGTTATAATTAAATTGGATGCAGCCTTGCGGTCGCCCTGGCTGCCCGCACAAAAATGTGAAGCCGGGGCATTGAAGAATAGAATACAACGTGATATGCTTTTCTTGATATCATACTAACGCTCGTATAATACGCGAGCAAGGAGGGTTTTCGTATATGGTAACAACTCCAGCGCAGAAAGTCTTCTGCCCGGTATGTCACCAGGCAGATCAGGTAAAACAAGTGCCTGCCGCGTATGAAAGCGGAGTGACGCGCCTCGCGCCTCCAACTATGCCTGAAGCTCCTGTGCGCATGATGAATTACATTGTGGTTGCTTTTACCCTCGTGACTATCGGTGTCTTTTTTATTTTGATTTGGAGCGGAACGGGTGGCTATAGCGGCTGGCCTATCGTCGTGCAGGTTATCCAGGTAGTGCTCACCATTCTGGCGATTGTCGCCGCCCTGGTGATCTCCTTCATTGCTTTCCAGCGCGTCGTCAGCGGCGATCGGAAAACAGAGAAGTATTTTCCTGCCTATGACGCGGCTTTGGAAAACTGGCGTCGTCTCTATTATTGCAAGCGCGAAGATGTCGTTTTTGATCCACAGACCAACAAAACCATCTCCGATGCTTCTCTGAAGACTTTGCTCTCCGTCGAAGCCACTTATGAGCACCTGGAGCAGGCGCATTCCCAGTCCGCAGCGGTATCACACTGATAACATCAATCATAAGACCAGGGCGATCGCAGGAGCACGCCCTGGTAAAATAATGGACGGACGAAAAGCTACATTCCCCATGACTAATGACTTGCTGTTCGCGGTACTTATATACTACATGGCTGCATTGACTTTGTATGCCATGACAGGTACACTTGAAAACAGCAACCGAGCGGTAAAACTATGAAGAGCCTGGCCCGACGGCCCCGCCAGTATGCTCAGTCCCACTTGAAACTATCCTCACATGTAGTTTGTCCCCTCACAGGCGCGACCCACGCCTATAATGATTTCCCTCCTCTCTGACCGGGGCTTCTCAGGCATGCCTGCCGCCAGATTGTCTTCTGCCGTTTGGGCTGGCAAGCATGCAGGAGGAGCCCTTCCTCTATTTTTCGCTGCTGTATGATGGTGATAGAAGAAACTGGAATTTACCTTGTGGGGAGAGAACTGTGGCCGCGTCAAATACGCTCATCGAGACGCTCGCGCACCTGCAACAGCATGTTGCAGTGGCGTATGGTCGGCGTTTGCTGCTGGACTATGCGCGCAAGAGTGCGGGTGCGCGCCTGGGTCTGTTGTTTCGCGTCGATACGCCCGGCCAGCAACTTATGCTCCTGGAACGATGCGGGCGACCTCCACGCCAGGAGCATCTCTCCGAACACACACACATCATGCTGGATGGTCTTTTTGGCACAGTCCTGCATCATCAAGGCGTGTTGCAAGTTTCCGATAGTTATAGCGACCCGCGCAGTCTGCCTGTTGAGCGAAGCTGGACATGGCGCGGCGGTCGAGTACATATATGCGCGGTAGGTACGGGTTCGGCAATATCTGATTCACTAGGGGTGATGGTGCTGTGCGCCGGGCCGATAGCATCCGAAACGCCTGTGAAAGCGCATGCTGAAAGTGAAATGATGATTTGCGCTGCGCTGCTGGGCGTATATCTTGAAGATGTTTCTGTTTACACAGATGAGGTGAGAGCGGGCGACGCAAGCGTCCCCTCCTTACACCTCCACATCCCCCGCCCCTACGATGGTGGTATGGCGCATAAAGAATTTTCCCAAACGCTGCAGGGTGAACTGGAGTTGCTGGTCGATACTGCGCTAGATGCGCAGGCGTTGCACCGGAAGATACTGGACTATCTAGGCAGTGAGCTGCATGCCTCTGGCGGGAGTATGTGGCTTTACCAGCCTTCGCAGGCACGCTTTGCGCTCAGTACCAGCGTCGATATGGATGCGTCTGCGCTCGCGTTGACGACGGATGCGCTGGCCGGTTTGGCAGGTGAGCGGCGCGATGTAGAAACGGATATGGAACGCGGACTGCGCGTTGTTACCTGGTCGCCGGAATATATACTGATGCTGCATCTTTTACGCTGCACCGGACAACTGGTGGGCGCGGTGGCTTTTACTGTAAAGAGCAGCGCTGAGCCGCCGACAGCGAAGCGCGATTTGTTCGCGCGCCTGTGCGATGTATCGGCAGTCATCTTGCGCAATCAGCAACTTCGTATCGAAGAGCAGCAGGCCGCGATTGATCGCGAACGCAGCCGCATTGCGCGCGACATGCACGATGGCGCGGCGCAGTGCATCGCTCATGCAATACATACGCTCGAATTTGCGCAGCGCATGCTGGAGAAACAACCGCAGGCGGCGCAGCGCGAAATACTGCGGGCACGCGAAACGCTGCTGGAAAGTCTGAACGATTTGCGTCATGACATATCTGCGCTGCTGCCTGTCCAACTTGAGCAGGCGAATTTTGATGAGGCTGTGCGCGGACTGCTTGACGATTTTGGCAGGCATGAATCCAGCATCGCGCTGCGCTACGAAGGCTCGCAAATCACACATTTGCCTCCGTCGCTGGAAGTTCCCATCTATCGTTTACTGCAAGAGGCGCTCAACAATGTGCGCAAACATGCGCGCGCCAGCCAGGTCAGTGTGCAGGTGCAACCCCTGCCAGGTCTGCTGGTAGCGCAGGTGAGCGACGATGGCGCGGGCTTTGACGTGCAACGGTCCCGCAGAGATGGCAGAGACGCGGCGAAATATGGCGCGCTGGCCCACTTTGGGTTGCGCGCTATGCAAGAACGTGTTGAGCAGGCCGGTGGTATCCTGGACATTGTGAGCAAACCTGGCGCGGGCACAACCATTAAAGCGCGCTTCCCGCTCGCACTCCCTCCGATTTCCCTGACCAGCCGCGAACGCGAAGTGCTGCGCCTGCTGGCCGATGGCGCGACCAATCGGGCCATTGCCGGTAAGCTCTCGGTGAGCATTGAAACCGTCAAGTCGCACGTGCATCACATCATGCAAAAGTTGCAGGTGAAGGACAGGACGCAGGCGGCGGTGCTGGCTGCCAGGCGGCAGTGGGTGTAAGATCAACCTCCTCCATCAAACGTATCGTCTCCGCCAGAATAGCCACAATTTTTTGGTAATGCGCTATTTCTTCATCACTCAGCACGCGCCCCTTGCGATCTTTCAGCCACTTCTGGCAGACCTGGTAGCCGCCAATATGCAGCGTCCAGGCCGCCAGTGGCACATGTTCAAAATATTGCGAGGCGTTGATCCAGACTCTCCCTGTACTCTCATCTTCCTGGCATCGCATATAGCGTACTTGCTCAACCCGGTTATCGCCCGTGATGGGATAGCGAGTGGTGGGACGCGCCTCGCCTTCCATAAGGTGCAGGCGAACCAGCTTCTCACCCAGGCTGCATAAGGCGCGGAAAAACACGAGATTAGACGTGAGCGGGATGCGCGGGAAATCGCGCTTGAGAAATGAGGCATAGCGCGCGCGATAGGTTGGCGAGTGCAGAACAGCATAAATATAGGAGAAGATATCTTCCGGCCCGATGGTTTGTCGCATGTCTCCTTGCCCCTCAGCGAGCCACTGTAAGCCCAGGCGAGAAACAACGTCTGCAATAAAAGCAGGGGCGAGGTTCACTTCGCGGCAAGCTTGCCCATTTTTATCGGAAAGATACAAAGGGAAGAGATTGTTGCCGCCCCGGCGAAAAAGATTAAATTCGGTGATGAGGCGCGTGCAGAAGACGATATCCCATGCCTGCTGGTTGATGACCTGCCCGGCCTTGCCAATCAATAATGCCAGATTTTGCTGGCCTCCCTCGCCGGGAAGCATGTGGCGCGTGACGCGCTCGCGCAGGTGTACCGCGACGTGGCGATTGTAGACTGTCCAGCGAATGTCAAAGGGGCGATAGAGTAGCGGCGTGAGTTGCTGGCGCCAGCAAACATCGCTCAATGCCTGCTTCGCGGCTGCGTAGTTCCATTGCTTCTGGGTACATAGGCGACAACATCGCCGCGCTTCGTCCTCGTCGTGTGTTGCCAGCAGCCATTCAACCTTGCTGATTGCCTCGTCCCGCATCCAGGCTATGGCGAACTCGTCGTGACAGGTGATGATGCCGGGGGCAGGGTCGCCATTGGGACGAAAAATATCAGGG
>DATGGW010000409.1:0-16136 GCA_035308345.1 Ktedonobacteraceae bacterium
GCCGAGGCGCTCGTCCACAACGGACATAACCGCTCCGCGCTCGATGCCCTCAATGAAGCGACCGAACTGGACCGCAGTTATGCCCGCGCCTGGACGCTCAAAGCCGATGTGTACGAATCATTGGGCAATCACCAGGAGGCGCAGAAAGCGCGCAAACGCGCCCGGCCCTGGGGAATGGTGAACTAACTTAACTTGCTATACCCCGGCGCATCGAGAGCGTGCCCAGCACAATCGCAGCCAGCGCCGAAAGCGCCAGCACCGTCATATCCAACGCAAACTGGTCGGACGCGCTGTAGAAAACGGCCTGTTCAAGCGCGTGCCTGCCATATGTCAAAGGCACAAAGGCGGCGATATTCTGGAGCCAGTCCGGCTCAAAGGCCAGCACGCCAATTCCGCCTGCCAGAAAGAACAGGTAGATCGCAACATTGATGGAGATGGCAATCACCACCTGAACACGACGCAGCGCGGCCCCGATGGCAACACCAAGTCCCGCGCTGAATAACGATATCAGGGCAATTGTGAGCAGCGAGCTCAACCAGTAGATCCCCTGTGGCTGCGTCCAACCAAGTACATAGCCCAAGAGCAGCACCAGCGCACCCAGAATAAAGGTGATGGCAAAGCCCGCGAACACCTTTCCGGCGATGATCGCTCCCCGCGCCGCAGGCGAGAGCAAGAGCTCTTTGATCGTGCGGCTTTCCCACTCACGCGCAGTTGAGAGACCACCATTGATGAGACCGCTAATCATGAGCAGCAACAGGATCGTTGGGAGGACGTTGTACTGGAAAATCTGCACATCGCGATGTCGCAGATCGCTCTCCTGCATGGTCACTTTGATGGAGCTGGCGTTCCCCTGCGCGTGATAAAACTGCGTGATAGCATCCGGCACAGAGCGCCGGATATCATTAGTGAAATCCAGGTTCAGGTTATTTACGGTGACATCGATGGGCGCGCTCACATGGGCATCGACACGCTGCGTGAAACCGGCGGGAATGGTGATAACAGCCACCACGTCGATATTATTGAGCAACGCCTGCGCCTGCGATGTCGTGGCATCGGTTATGCGAAAAACATCGGCATTATGAATAATTTGCGCCATCTGTTGCCCTTTCGTCCCTTGATCGAGTGTGACAAGCGCCACCGGGCTGCGCCCAACGGCGACCGCTCCCAGCGCATTCACCAGCAAAAAGCCAATCGGAGGCAGCAGGGTGGCCGCGATATTGGCAGGCTGGCGCAGCCAGATGCGCACATCATTTCTGAGAATGACCCGGATTGCGCGAAAAAATGCTATAATCATTTCACTTTCTCTCTTCCCTGCCCGTACTAATGCGCCAGGGTGCTGCGCCGCAGCACAATCGAGGCCACGATCATCAAGGCCAGCGCGTAGATGCCGAGTATCAAGGCATTGGCGCCAATACCATAGGTGTTGAGAATAAAATTATGGAACGCATGTTGTTGTAACACGATAGCGTAGTAAATGGGAAAAATTTGCGCGATTACCTGTATGGCCGGTGTGGTAAAGGAAATCGGGCCAAAAGCGCCGCTTAAAAAGAAGAGCGGGATGGCTGTTCCAAAGGAGAGCGCGATCACCGGCTGGCGCACTTTCAGCAGCGTGCCGAGCAGCGTACCGAAAGCGATGAAGATCAAGAGCGAGAGCAGCGTAAAGCCAATGACCTCATCCCAGTGCGCAGGTCGGACACCAATTATAAAGATCAGCACAGACAGGACGACGATCACAGAGGCAATGCTCATCACAAAAGCGCCCAGCATTTTCCCCAGGATAACTGCCCAGCGGCGCGCGGGAGAAAGCAATAGTTCCTTGATGGTTTCATTTTCATACTCGCGGGCTGCGGCTGTGCCTGATTGCAAGATTCCGGCCAGCACCAGTCCAATCACCAGGATTGAGACCGTTAAATAGGGAATATAATCGGTATCCTGCGACTGGAGATCAAACTCGTGCGGCGTGATGTTGACCAGATTTGGAAAAGCTTTCGCATAAAAGCTGGTGATGGAAAGCGGAATGGCGCGCCGGATATCATTGGTAAAATCGGTATTCAGGTTGTTGATCTGCACTCCCACCTGCACCGGCTGGCTCTGTCGGATTTGTGCGTCAAAATTGGTGGGAATTGTGACCACGGCCACGATTCTTCCGGTTGAGATCAAGTTTTGCGCATCGCTCGCGCTGGCAACTTGCAGGCGGAACGAATGCGCATGGCTCATAGCAACGTAAAATTGCTGCGCGTAAGGCCCTGTGTCGTGCATAACCACCGCGGTAGGAGCCTGGCCACCCGATATAACAAACAGGCTGAGCAGGATCAGCACGTTGAGCGGAACGAAAATACCAATAATGGTAAACACGCGCTCGGTAAGGGCGCTCTTGATATCCTTTTTCATGCAAGCCCAGATGACTCGCAAGGTGTAAGCAGGTTCCCCGTACATATTATTCCCTATCTAATCGCGCAGCGCTGTACCTGTCAGCAGCAGGAAAATCTCGTCAAGATTGGGCTCGCGTATATTAATATCTTTGATCTCCCCTTCTTGAGAAAGAATATTGATAATCTGAGCCACAACGTTGCTTGTGCCCTGCACGGTGATCTTGAGGTGTGTTCCCTCCTGCGTCACATCATTGACATCCATAAGCGCGCGTAATGCAGCCGTGTCCCTGATTGGCTGCGCGGTTTCCACTTCGATGACGCTGCCGCCATAGGTCTTTTTAAGGTGCTCAGGAGTATCGACCGCGATGAGTTTGCCATGATCGATAATTGCCAGCCGCTCGCACAGCGCCTGCGCTTCTTCCAGGTAGTTGGTAGTAATCAAAACGGTCTTACCCTGGTCGCGCAGGGCGAGAATGTAGTCCCAGATAACGCGCCGGGCCTGCACATCGACCCCCAGCGTCGGCTCGTCAAGATAGATCAACTGCGGATCATGCAACAACGCCCGCGCCAGGGCCAGGCGGCGTTTCATGCCACCCGAGAATGTGCCAACCCGAGAGTCCTTGCGATCCAGTAATTGCACCAGCTCGAGTAGCCGCGTGATACGCTCCTTCTTCTCTTTGCGCGGGATGCCAAAGAGGTCGGCGTGAAAATCCATATTTGTCCAGGCTGATAGTTCCTCGTAGAGCGCGGTCTCCTGCGGCACCGAACCCAATATCTGGCGCACCTGGCGAGCGTTGTGCCGCACATCGTAACCCATGACGCGCACTTCACCGCTGGTCGGCGTGCTCAGCCCGCTAATCATATTGATGGTGGTCGTTTTGCCTGAGCCGTTGGGTCCCAGCAGCCCAAAAATTTCTCCCTGCCTTATGGATAGCGAGAGATGATCGATGGCGCGAAACGATCCAAACGATTTGGATAATTCTTTGACTTCAATCGCCAGTTTTCCTGTTGTTTCCATGTGTGAAGGTGATGTTACTTGCGTCACATCCTTATCCATGCATTACCTGCTTTCCCATTATTCCCATAGCCTCAGTTTCAATCCTGAAAAGCGCTCGCGGGCCTGAGATGTTCAGTTCCTTGCAGTAAACTTTGGCAACAGGCCAAAGCGTTCTTAGAGCGTGTTTTGGAAAGAAAGCCGCTGCTCACACCGTACTCCTGCCAGTGTGGCCGTACGAGCAGCCAGGCGTTGGGCGTCCCGAGTTGTACTGCGGATACGGTAGCCACTGACGGAAGCCGGGGCAGACACCATCGACGAGGAGGCCATCCGCTCGTGCTGGACATCTCGCATCTTGCGCGGACGTCTCGCCGGTTCTCGGCGGAGTAGTCAAGTGATGCGCCATCCCGCGACGAGCGCGCCGAGCGTGTCGCGCCAAAGCGCCTCCGCGCTGCCCGGTAGCATTCGGCCGCGCAGTTCGAGCGCGGCCAACCCCTCACAGACCGCAGTGAAGGCGCAGAGAGCCTCCGCCACGCTCCGCTGGCCGAGTTGGCCCCCCTCCGCCAGCCGGCCGACGCGGCCCTGTAAACGAGCCAGGGCCTGGTCGGACGCGTCACGGAATTGGCAAGCGAGATCGGGTGACATCCCCTCGTGTTGAAAGCCGATCCGCAACAGGGCGGGATGGTCTAACACGAAGCGGCGAAAGACCAGGACGCCCGCCTCCACCAGGTCGTTCGCCGGATCGCTCGTGGTGGGCAAGGCGTCGAGCGCAGCCTCGAGTAGATGGAAGGCGCGTGCGCCGAGCGCGACGACCAGCCCGTCCTTCGACCCGAACAGACTGTAGACCGCGCGGGTGGTGGCCTCCACCGCGTTGGCAACGCGCCGGACGGAGAGCGCGTCCAACCCATCCGCATCCACGATGTGCTCCGCGGCCTCGAGCAGGGCACTCGCCACACGCTCGTCATATTCTCTCGGTCGGCCCATCTTGACACCTTTGCGTAACGGTGTTACATTATTCCCTGTTACGTAACAGTGTAACACAAAGGCGTGGTCGAGGGCAATGGCGCGCGACGACGCGGACAGCCACCCCTCACCACTTGCAAGCAAGGGAGGATATCATGGACATATCGGCAGTAGATGTAGTGGTGATTGGTGGGGGCGTGCAGGGGCTCGTCATGCTGGACACGCTGATCACCGCGGGCTACTCCTGCGCGCTCGTGACCGAGGGGGACCTCGGCGCGGGGCAAACGCTCCACTCGCATGGCTTCCTAAACACTGGCTTCGGCCTGTCCGGAAGCTCGCTCCCGCAAGCAGCGGCGCAGCTTGTCCATCCCTTTTTGCGCGCCCGCGGGGTCACCTTGACAGGCAACTGGGCCGTCCTTCCACCGCCCGGACTGCGTGGGCTGCTGCTGCGCGCTCGTCCAGCATTCGCGCGGCTCCCGTCGGCCCACCTGCCCGAGGGCTTTTCTCCGGCATTCAGGGAGACAGCCCGTGCGCTGCCCGACTACAGCTTCAACAAGCGAGAGTTGGTTGCGGCGCTCAGCCAGGGCCGCGAGCAATACATCATCCGCGGGACCGTCACCGGCTTCCGGGGGCGTAATCCGGTCGAGGCGGTCGTGCTACGGCCAGAGAGCAGCCCAGAGGTCGAGCTACGCACCAGGGCGGTCGTGGTGGCCGCCGGCTGTGGGAGCAAGCGGCTGCTCCGCACCCTCGTCGGTCCCGCGCCCCAGCTCAAACGGATCAAGCATCGCGTCGTGCACATGCTCTGCCTGCGCGCCCCACACCACACGCTCCCGGCGACCAGCATCGCTGCCCTCTCGCTCGGGCTGCTGCTGGCGGCGCACGACGATGGCGAGCGCGTCACGTGGTACGTGACGCCCATGAAGCTGGGAGGACCGTCGTTCGATGACGTCCCCAACGATGCCGCAGCTCCCGCGGACCCCACCTTGCTCCGGCGTGCGTGGGACGCGCTGCGGACGCTCTATCCCCCGTTGCTCGGCATTGAGGGCCTGCAGGTTGGGCACTACGCCGGGTACCGGCAGGACATCGGGTACCGGCCGGGCGCGCGCCTGTGTGCAGTGATCGCCGGTGCTGGCAATGTGATCGCCGCCTTGCCGTCGGGCCTGGTGGGACCGTGGCGCAACGCCGCCGACGCGCTCACCCTGCTGCGTGGCCTCGCCGCGCCGAGTGCCACTCAGCCTGCTCTGGCGGGAGCGGGCCAAGACGTGTGCGTTGGCAGCCCGGTGGAAAATCGGCCTGGGTTCGTATGGCACTCGTGGGAGGACTGGTTGCACTCACTGCCACAACTGACCGCCTCAGAGCGTGTTTGGGTACCGGTTACATCCTCCGACCCAGACGGGTGACGAGCAGTCGAGTCATTGCTATCTGGATGAGGGTTTCACTCGTTTGGACTTTTCGCTCGTAATCCTTGCTTAATCGTCTGCTGCGAGAAAACCACCCAAATGTTCGCTCTACCACCCATCTTCGGGGCAGAACGCTGAACCCACGCGTGCCTGGTGTGCGCTCGACTACTTCCAGATCCCAGTTGCCCTGGACAAGACACCATTGGGCTAGCTCCTGCCCTCGATAGGCAGCATCCGCCCAGATCTTTTTGAGACGCGGCAGGAGCGGGGCGAGACCGGCAAGCAGGCACCTGGCACCTTTACTATCATGCAGATCGGCTGGGGTGACATAAACCGAGAGCAGCAAGCCCAGAGTATCGACAAGGATGTGGCGCTTCCGTCCTTTCACGCACTTATGAGCATCAAAGCCGCAGATCCCGGCAGATTCTTCGACCGTCTTGACACTTTGCGCATCCATGATCGCTGCGCTCGGCTGCGCATTCCTGCCCACTCGCTCGCGTTCGGCTTCTCGCAAGGTTGTGAGCAGGCGCAACCAGGTGCCTTTGAGGCGTAAGCGTCGAAAATGGTAGAACACCGTCTGCCAGGGTGGGAAGTTGCAGGGCAAATAGCGCCATGGACAGCCAGTGCGCAAGACATAAAAGATGGCATCGCAAATGGCACGCAGGAGGTGAATTGGCGGTCTGCCACGTCTGGGCAAGGGAGGGAGATAGCGTTGCAGACACTCCCACTCCGCATCAGAAAGATTGCTGGGATAACTTGTACTCATCCTTCCAGTCTATCACATGAGGTCATCTCTACGATTTACAAAACAGGCTCTTAATGAAATACTCGTAGACAATCATGAGCATGTCTGGTAATATCTCTACCACATGGTAGAACCCCGGAAAATGACCAGGGCGACCGCGAGCCACACGACCACAAACAACAGTTCAAACACCAGCAGATACCCCGCGTAGAAGCCAGGGGAGAGGCCGAGGGCTTTGAGTTCTCTCGCCTGTAGAGGGGTATACTGAGAGTCAGGTCCATTACATACGGCACAGGTCGCCTGATAAAATTGAAATTCGAGTGGGGTACCGGCGACGACGAGTATAACCGTCAGGACAGCCACGGTTATCCACCCGGCACGCGCAACGACGAGCCAGCGTCCACGCAAGCGCGTCTCTGCTGCGCCTAGCTGGTCAGCGTCCACTGTGGTAGTCAGCGAGGGAGATGACCTGTTCACCGTTGTCCTCCTTCTCGCGGAGCCTGGGTCTTTTTGTACCATTGATCCTGTTTTAACCACAACGAGACATGCGTTGGCTGCATCGTCTCCTCGACAACAGCCAGCAACTGCTCCCGCAACTGCTCCAGATCCAACTCGCTGTGCAGGGTGGCACTGAAGGCCGCCAGCGTCTTAGCAGCATCATACTTGCGTCGGTAGAAGCGCCGGTCAATCAGATTCTGGATACGACAGCGTAAGGGCCGGAACAGAGCTACAATGGCGAGGGTGGAAACGACAATCGCGACGGCATTAGTCTGGTGGAGCAGTCCACTCAGGAAGGCTTGCAGGACAATCACCAATCCGGCATAGAACGCTGCCAGCAGGGCGGTCAGCAGACCATAGACCAACGCTTTGTTGATGAGATTATCAATATCCCAGAGCCGGTAGCGCAGGATGGAGATGGCGATTGCGATCGGAATGAGCGACAGGGCCACATACAGCACAGTGCTCCCAACGAACTGACTCAGCAAGGCATCCGTCGGGCCAAAGATAGACGCGGGAGCATAGAGCACCAGTGCCAGAACGATGGCGAACAGCACCCACTTGGTCTGCTGCCGCTCCACCGGAGTCGAATGGCGACGATAGCGATAGATGAGTGAAAAGACAACGGACATGATGGAAATCAGAAAGAAAGCCCCGGTTACTGCTCCACCATTGCTTGTATTCAGCGCTGAATTGGGGAAGAAATGGCCAGCTATTTGGAAGAGGAGTTCAGCGAGCAACAACCAGACCATCCAGCGCGGGGCAAAGTGCCCGGCTGGAAAGAGGTAAAGGAAGAGCAAGAAGTACGTCAGGTTGAGGGAGTCTATGGCGGCAGCGAACCACCACAAAGCGGGATGCACCGCGGCCAGCGTAGTGGTCGGATCCGCAGTAAAGATTGTGCCAAAACTCACCAGGAAGAGTGCAAAAAGGAGCGCGCGTGGCTCGTTTGATTTACGCCAGAAGATCAGCGATCCGATCACCACCCAGACCAGCGCAAAGAGCATGGCCGCCACCGTAAAATAGGTGGCAAAGAAGGTTATGGAAAGGCCCATTTTCGCCAGTTCCGGTACATCCTGGCGGCTGAGATAAGGAGCGCCACACGTTGCGAAATTACAGACATGCTCAAGTTGCGTAAAGCTGACCGGGATGCTCAGTGCGAAAACGAGCACGCACAGACCCGCCAGGCAAAGCCAGCCCACACGAGCGATGAATAGGAAGCCGCCATGCAAGTGTATCTCCGACCAGTGGCGCACATCGGGGCGTTCAACATCGATGGTTGGGCTAAGCTGTCGGTTCATAGATGCTCCTGATCGCTGCCTCGTTAAGAACTATCTGTGCATGTAGGCCCTGCTTTCCTGTCTAGCATATTACCATATGTGCGTCCTGAAATCGTTACGAGAACCGTTACGAACTGGTGAATTTGCCAATAGACGATGCTAACCAGAATGCCGTCCAGGATGAGCAGCGTGAGGTGATCAGGGCGACCGCCAGGGTCTCCACCCCGCCTCTACAATGACCGCTGCCGCTCGCCGTGCGCGCCGTTTTCGTAGTCATTGTAGGGGCGGGTGTGGTGTGGACGCGGGGTAGAGACCCTTGCGGTCGCCCTCGTGCCCATAAAATGCGGGTAATTGTCAGGCGGTCGTCCAGCCAATCACCTGTAGTTGGGTCCCTGAAATGGATGCAAACGTTTGTGGTGCGCCGCCACTCAGTTGACCAAAAGCCAGCGTATAGCTAGCAGGATATCCACCGGTATTGGTCTCAAAGGCATACATGCTGCCGTCGCGCGAGACATTCGACCAGGGGTTTTGCGAGAACTCACACAGGGAAGTGGTTATGCCACTCGCCTCTGTGGTCAGGCGCACCAGGCCGCTGCCATCCGTATTCACTTTCCAGAGTCCGTTCTGGCTTCTATCGACCGTATGATTCTGGCTGAAATTCTCGACTTGCAGCATCAGTGTGTTGCTGCTAACTGCCCGCACCGCCGCGATGCCCAGCGCTTGATTGGTCAGGAGAGTCTGCCTTGAACCACCTGTAGCTGTCTCCTTAAAGATGATGCTGGGACCCTCGTGCGTACCAAGTGAGCAAGATCCGCTGCAATTGGGCGCTGAAATGCCGCTGCACTGGCTGATATACAGCGTGCTGGCATCAAAGCTGCTATCAGCATCAAAGCAAGGATAGTTGAACGGCGTGCCGGGCGATTGCTGGTAGACAGTGGTGAGATCGCTGATGGTCTGGTCGCCCCGACTGGTATCGAGCAATCCGATCCTGTCAGCAGGCGCGATCGGAAACCCGGCAAAACTCACATAAGCGCGGGTATTATCCAGCCAGGTGATTGGATTTACGATCACTGGACCCCTGGGGCCGTTATTGCTGTAGGTCGGCATCAATACCTGCTCAATTGTCCCTCTGGCTATGTTTATCATGTATAAACCTGTGAAACCAAGAGGAGCGGAGTCCACGCTAAAGAGCACTTTTTGCTGATCACTGGACCAGATCACATTTTGCATACTTCCACCTGGGAAGCAATAAAGCGTCTGCAGACCTTGCCCGTCCATACGCACCATTTGGAGTTCGTTGCGCTGACTGGTGACGGTAACGAAGAGAATCCATTGACCGTCAGCTGATATCTGTGGGCTGCCAATGGTGATGCCGGGCATCTTGACGATCTCGGTTTTCGCTCTGGTCGTAACATCGAAGCGGTTTAGCGTAGTGGTGGGCGTGCTGCCGCTATACTCAGTAGCAAGGTAGACGACATTCGGGTGCGTACCGGGCGCAAGGGGAGCAGTTACCGCAGTTCGCACAGTATTTAGCGGCGGGCAACTGGTTTGCGTCGGTGGCACCGGCGCAGTCGTGGCGGTCGCAGTAGTAGCAGGCGTCACCGCGGCTGTTGGGCTGTTCGTTGCTGTGGGTGTACCGCCAGTGCTGCCGCACGCGGCGAGCAAGAAAATGAGACAACAACCCGGCAGCGCGAACATACGGCGTGAGAATTGAGTCATACGCATTGTTTTTCTCCATAAGAGTTTTCAAAGGTTTTACATTCATTGAGGTAAGACACAACTTCGACCTCTTCCACTAAAGATATACGCGCAGAGAGGACTGATTGGGAAGGTATTATTTCACAAAATCGTGTTTATCCATCATTATTCATACGCCGCAGTCGCTCCATGAATCGCTCGCGCAGCGTTTCAGACATGGCCTGTCCTGTGCCGCCGTGATGCAGCATAGTAATCTCGGCCATGATGCAGAGCGCGATTTCTTCGGGCGTGGAGCCGCCAAGATCGAGGCCAATGGGGGCACGCACACGAGCGAGTTTCTCGGCTGCTATCCCCTCGTCATGCAGAAGTTTGAAGACGGCCCACACGCGGCGCTGACTGCCGATCATGCCGATGTAGGCGGCTGGCGAGTCGATGATAGCGCGCAACCCCTGCACGTCGTGCGAGTGCGCGCGCGTGACCAGTACTATATGCGTGCGTGGCGTGATGGGATAGTTTCTCAAGGTGGATTCGATATCGCCTACCAACAATTGCTTCGCCGAGGGGAAGCGTTCGCGATTGGCAAACGATGCACGGTCATCGGTGACGCTGACCGAGTAGTTCATCAGGTGAGCAAGGGCTGCAAGTGGAGCTGCGATATGACCCGCGCCAGCAACCAGCAAAACTGGCGGAGGCACAAACGGCTCGACAAAAATTTCCGCCCAGGCGCTATCTGTGTGATATTCATTCTGACGGGTGACGGCAGGGGTCTCATTACTCAACGGCCCCCCGACATGTTCCACGTGAGGTTTGCCTGAAGCAATGGCGGTCTGCGCAGCTTGAATGAGTTGGGTAGTGAGTCCGGCACGCGGTCCAGGTAAGCTGAGCGCGCCTATCGTTTCGCCGTTTTCATGCACGAGCATGTGTTGTCCAATACATGCCCGCCACTCCGCGCCAGCCGCGATGATTGTTGCCAGCGCGACCGCTCTTTCGCTTTCCAGCGCATGGGAGATAGTCTGTGCTATAGCAAGCATGCCTGGCTGTTCCTCGCCGGACGCGGCATGCCAGGGCTGGATAAACACGTCAAAGATGCCGCCGCATACACCCTGGCTCTCCATGGCAATCTCTTCGGTGAGATCGACCTGCACCGTATTTGGACGCCGCGTATCGATGACGTTGAGCGCGGCTCGCCATACATCAGCCTCGCCGCAGCCGCCGCCAACGGTGCCGCTGATCTTGCCGCCGCGCTGCACCAACATCTTCGCTCCCACCTCGCGCGGAACGGAGCCTTTGCGCCTGACGATGGTCGCGACCGCGACCGTCTCACCGGCTTCCAGATGTTGAATGAGTTCCCGATTCAGTTCTTGCACGTTATTGTTTCCAGTGTTTTAGATGTACGTGTATGGTAATCGCCTCCCACAGGCATCAAGTGAGCGAAACAGTTGCCCATCCTGTAGGGACAATGGGCAGGGTAGGTGGGTGTGGAGGCCTTGTCCTCGTTCTGGTGAGGTGTCTGCTGATGGACAGCATGGATACCCGATGGAATTGTAACCCACCCAGGACAAGCACAAGGCCCCCACTCTTCTCCACACCACTCTTGTCCCTACAGGACACTTGACGCTTATGTGGTGCGATAAATCGCCTACAAAATGTTGTCTGTTACCTGTATCTATCATAACAGACAGGAGCACTTATCACACATTTTTCCACTGAGCGGGAGATCAACCCTGCATACCCAGCAGATTTCCGCTCTCGTAACGCCGCAGGCCAAGCGTGAAGAAGCCAAGCGCAAGCGCAACAATCAACGCCGTAAAGCCGAGCATTGCGCCCAAAAGTGGCCAAGTGAACTGCTTCAGCAGTTGCAGAGGCACAAATGAGATGAAGCCTGCCGGTATAATAGTAAAGAGCAGCAACCTGACCGCGCCGCTGAAGATGTTCATAGGGTAGGTACTGAAAGTAATCAACGAGCCCAGCAACTGGTTAGTCAGCCCGTCGGTGTTGCCCATGAAGAAGGCCAGCGAACCGAAAATCACCACGAAGGACGCGAAGATCAGGGCTACCATACATGCCAGCAGCACGAATAAGCCAAACTCGGATACTCCCGGATGCAGCAGCAGGGAGAACGCACCCACCGCGAACAGCACATCGCCCCAGGCGGTAGGATCGGTGGCAGAGATACACACATGCAGGAGTGTCGCGCGCGGCATGCCAAGGTAGGCATCCAACCCGCCGTTCATGATGAGCGTCGCCAGGCGCGGCGCGTTGCCAAAAACGCCCATGCCGATGCCAAAACCACAGGCAGAAATGGCCCAGATGACCACGATATCGGTAGCCTGCCAGCCATGCACCAGCGGGAACTGGCGGAAGAACGTCCACCAGAAGAATAGCCACAGGCAATCGTTCGCGGCCATCGAGACCACCTGCATGGCGAATGCCGTGCGATATTCCATGGCCGCTTGCAGATTCGCCACCAGGTATTGTCGCATGAAGCGCAGCACACTCAGAGCTTTTTTCAACAGATTCATCGCCTTTCAGCCTCCATTGATATTCACACGGCGAATGGCAACACGATAAATTGCCATCACAATGAGCCAACCAATCGCCAGGGTGATTCCCTGCTGCAAGAGCAGGCCGCCAAAGCGGCCCACATCAAAATGCACCAGGGTGCGCGCCGGACCGTACAGGATGGCGCTGAAAGGCAGCGCCTGGGCAATGCCGCGCAGAGGTTGTGGAAAGACCTCCAGCGGTACCAGTACACCGCCTAACACAAGAGCAAGCCGGCTGTAGATGATGGTGAATGAGTTCGTGTCCTCCGTCCAGAACGCCAGCAGGCCAATGCCGAAGTAGGCCGCGAAATCAATGCACAGCGCCACCAACGTTACCAGCGGCCAGGCCAGCACGCCCGCCAGGCTGAAATGCGGCGGTCCGACCAGCAGCAAGGCCATTGCTGCCGCCACTACACCATTGATGAAGAAGCGCACCAATCGCTCGCCCAGGTACTGAGCGAAGTTGTATAAGACGTAGTTATAGGGCCGGCCCAGTAGATAGGCCAGTCTGCCAGAGCGCACATCCTCATCGATGCGCCTCGTCAACTGTGGCATAGAAGTGGCGATCGTCTCTGCCGCTGCCAGGTACCAGATCATGTCATTCATGCTAAAGCCGCCCAGCAGGCTCTCACCACGCGCAGTGTAAGTGGTTTTCCACAACTGCCCAAACACAAACATGAGCACGATCAGGAACAAGGAGCGAAACAGCACCTCGTAGACATAGGCCAGGTTGCTGGCGATGCTGACGCGCAGCACAGCGTTATACTTGCGCCATGACCAGCGCAGGTTGTGCCGGGCGCGCTTTATCACGCTCCTGCGTTCTATTGAGGTATCCATTGCATCACCCCTCTGCTATCGATTGCGATTCGATTTCGGGCGCAATAAATTGGGCCTCTACATTATTCCCTGGTTCAGATGAGGCCGATTGCGCGCCGCTTTTCCGCCCATAAATGTCCGCGATAATCTCTTCCATCGGCGGGTCCGCGATGGTCATATCGAGGATATGGCAGTGCTGCATGATGGCGGCAATCACGGGTTCCAACGGAGTGCGCGCCGTATCAATCTCCAGTTTTAAACCATGCCCTTTTGCTTTGAGCACACGCACGCCCGTCGTATCCAGCAATTCTTCATGAATGGACACGGCTGATTGCACACTCAGGCGCTGTTCTCCGCTGGCAACATCGCTTTTCAGCAGCGTCTCAGCCGGTTCCTCCAACAGCAGATCCACCGTCTTCACTCTCAAGTATTCGCGTTTCAGCCTGGCAACCGGCGTATCCAGGATGACCTCGCCATGATTGATGACGATAGCGCGGCGGCAGACCTGCTCGATATCACCGGCGTCGTGCGAAGTCAGAAACACGGTCACGTTTTCTTCCCTGTTCAATTGACCGATCAGGTCGCGGATGCGCTGCTTGGCGATAACGTCTAACCCGATGGTCGGCTCGTCAAGGAAGATGACTGATGGTTTGTGCAGCAGCGCCGCCGCCAGTTCACAGCGCATGCGCTCCCCCAGGCTTAGCTTGCGCACCGGCGTGCGCATATAGTCCGCAATGTCGAAAGTATCTATCAGAAAATCACGGCGCTTGCTATATTCTCGCATGTCCAGTTCGTAAATCTGGGCCAGCAAGTTGAAGGTATCTTGCGGCGGCAGGTGGTACCACAACTGCGATTTCTGCCCGTAGATGCTGGCTATATGAAATGAGAGCGTGCGGCGCTGCTGCCAGGGTGTCAATCCCAGCACTTGCGCGCTGCCAGAGGTAGGATAAAGGATGCCCGTCAGCATTTTGATAGTGGTGGACTTGCCAGCTCCGTTCGGGCCGATAAAGGCCAGCACCTCGCCCTGTTCCAACGAGAAGCAAATGGGTTTGACGGCTTCTCTCAGGCGGTACTGCGGCGCGATGAATGAGCGCAGGCTGCCTGCCAGCCCTGCTGCGCGTTCGCGCGTCTTGAACGTCTTGGTTAAGCCATTCACTTCAATAATAGACATCGCATTTCCTCCCCTCTGATCTTCATATTACAGCTTTCTGATGTCGCGTTGCAGCCAGCCAAAGGCAGCGGCCCCCAGCATCATAGCGCCGCTGACGGGGAAGAGAATCTCCGGGCCAACGTGGGAGGAAACCACACCAACGAGCGAGACCGATAATGGATAGAGGCCCAGCGATGCGAACAAAAAGATACCCAGCAGGCGTCCAAGCAAGTGAGGCGGGGCTTGCTGCTGCATCACGGTAAAGGCAAGCACCGTGAGCATCCCGTTGGTTAGTCCGGCGCAACCGATCAGCAGTGCTGCGCCGGGTAAGCCGCCTGCGAAGGGAACGAAGGAGTAGAGGACTCCCAGCGTCATGATACAGGTAAGCATTAGCAGGCCACGATGGGCGATCTTGCCCAGGCTCCCTGCTATCAATCCCCCTGGTAGAGATCCTGCACCGAACATAGCCAGCAGCAGGCCATAGCCGCCCACTCCCGACATGAATTGATCGCGAGCCAGCGTTGGCAGCGCCACCTCGAACAGCCCATTGAATAGAAAATTGCCGAAGATGATAACCAGGAAGGCCACTTGTAGCAGTCGCCAGGTGCGAATGAGCCGCCAGAAGGAGATATCTTGCGCGAAGGGAGATTCTCTTCCTGACGCTTCCTGAGCAAGAGCCTGTTCTTTCTGTGCAGCGACAGCTTCTGCCGACCTGGGCTCCCCTCGCATCAAGATCAGCGTGAGGGCTGAGACGACAAATGTGAGGGCATCGACGACAAACGCTGGACCGGATTGCAGTCTGCTGACGACCAGGCCCGCCAGGCCAGAGCCGATCAGCAGCGCCAGTTGCAAGGAAGACGTATTGAGCGCATTTCCCGCCTGCAATGCATCGACCCCTAATATCTCCGGCAGTACGGCGTAGTACGCGGGGAGAAATAGCCCGGCGAACGCCCCAAGCGGCGCGGCAACGGCGCAAAGCGGCAATACCGCCGTTCGACCGCTGAGAACCAGCATAACCAGGACACCCACCAGCAGCGCGCGCATGATATCCGCCAGCAACATAACCCTGCGCGGCCGCAGCCAGTCGCTCAGCAGCCCGCCAAGTAGCAGCGTTCCGACACGGGGCACGCCATAAGTCGCCAGCACAATACCTAATTCCTGTGGGGTGTGACCACTGCTGAGCATCAACCAGGGCAGTGCCACCGCATAAAACATATCCCCCATCGTCGAGATCATCTGACCAACGAAGAGCAGGCAGAAATCACGCACCCTGAGTGGCACAAGCAGATTGCCGAGTAATTGTTTTTTGAGGATCACGTTTCCAACTCGATTTCTTCTCGAACAAAGCCAGGCAACACGCTACACACTATAACAGGGTCAGCGCGGCTACGTCCAGTGTATCCACAGCGACATATGGGTCAATTGTCCCGTGCGAAATGCGCCAAAACGGGGTATCATAATCGTACAGGTTAATAGCCGGCCCGTGCCCGGTCGAAACCTGTCAGATAGACGACTGGCCAGTTGTTGGAAAGGTAGGATCGCAGATGCTTCCGGTCAAATTAGCGGGTCTGGGGTGGTATCTTCCTCCCCGGCGAGTCACGAATGCAGAGCTTGAAGAGCGGCTGGACATTCCGGCAGATTGGATCGAGCGCGTCACAGGAGTGTGCGAGCGCCGCTATG
>DATGGW010000410.1:0-5527 GCA_035308345.1 Ktedonobacteraceae bacterium
CACCCATTGTGAACTCTTTGAGACCAAGCCGGCACTACTCGCAGCGGCTCAAGCGTGCTTCGACCGCTTCAACCAGTGCCCACAGAAGATCCTATCGGTCATCGGCTCCAAAGCCGTAAACATTCGTTGATTGTACTTAGATGCTCCTCAAAGTACCATTCAAGTTCTTTTTCTTCTTTTTCAGCGAACGGGTCTTTGATGGTGATGCGATGTTCCGGCCCGTTATTGAAGCTGACGATGGCCTGAAATCTACCAGATTTTTCAGATCGCTCCTGTACGCGTATAAGTGCCATATCCACGTCTCCTGGCAGGTGTGGCCACGCGGTATTTTCCATAGAGATTACCTGTACAAAGTTATTCGTTGATATCAATTACGAGAATCTGTGTGCCGTCCGGTTTTTTTCTTTGCTCAATATGGATATGTTTATGTACCGTTCCGGCCTGGCCCTTTTTCTCCTGTAATCGATGGATAGTATCTTTGATGCGGTCGTAGATTGCGCTGCTGGCAACGGTGACAGGGACGCTGAGCAGCGCGGCAGCCAGCGTCGGGTCAAGGAACTTCGAGCCTGTCGTCTGCACAAGTTTGATTTCGGCTTTGTCGCGGTTGGCGGGGATTTCATTCCAGGCGGCGGCGAATTCCTCGGGGGTGATGTGAAGATCGGGCGAGATTGCAAGCTGGTATTCCACGCGCATTTCCCCTCTCTATACGTTATTGCTCAAGTTGTGCATTATTTGATGTAGATGAACCACTCTGGCACAGCTTACCACAATTACGTCAAAAAGCAAAATTGGAGCGATGAAATACAGGATTTATGAATTATTGTCAGGGCGACCGCGAGGGTCGCCCCTACCATACACGAAACGATGCAGGTTGCTACGTAGTATAGTAGGGGCGACCCTCGCGGTCGCCCTGAAAGCTAGCCCATGATGTACAAGAGAACAAGAAAAAATCAGGAGAAATGTGATTCGTGGAGTGGCGTCGTACTCCCGTACCTACCTCCTCCGGTTCCAGCCGTGCCGCGCTCCCACTTTCCGCGCTCCTCTGGCAGAGCGGGCCGCCAGCCGCCAGGTGAACAGGCCGCTTATGCCTGCGATCACCAGCAAAGCAAGCGCCGCCAGCAGGATCATCAACCACAAAGGTAAGTAAGAAGGGACTAACGGCGGCACTTTCAGGGGAGCGCTGACGATCTTCTGCAGTTGCTGCGCTGTGATTGTAAAGGTCGTCGTGTAGCGCAGGACATGATTATGCCCATAGTTGAGCGCCAGCGCGGCCTGGTACGTACCGACTGCGAGGGCCTCGGTCTGGATATAGACCGGGTAATTGATGCTCGTCTGTGGCAAAAACGTATCGAGGTTTATGGTGAGATTCCTGGGTGGATCGCCCTGGTCATCAGTCACCTGCAAACTGCCACGAGGTTTGAGCATAAGGTTGCCGGTATTACTCAGGGCGACGAGCAGGTACTGGTAGCCAGGCCCGCTGCTCGGCTGGATGCCTGCCGCCGCTAATGCTTCGCTCTGCGGCCCCGGCAAGGTCAGAACGATGGGGACAACGTATCGCTGTTGCACATTGATCTGCACCTGATTTTTTCCAGGTGCGGAAGTAGATTTCGGCAGCGCCGCGTCCTGAACTGCTATGCCGCCAACATGCTGACCCGCCCTTCCATCTTTGGGGATGCTTATCTGGAATTGCACAACCTGGCTCTGGTGGGGAGCCAGCGTTACTTGCCTCACAGCAAGTGTGATCCAGGCGCCAACATCATGCTGCCCCTGGCCGGCGGAAAGATAGGCGATGCCGCTTGACGGCGCGGTCGTGGCATCTACCGGAGAGAGCCTGGCCGTGCCCGTCGCCGAGCCAGCATTGGTAACGCGCACCTTCTCCTGTACAGATTCTCCCCGGGCAGCAGCGATGGCAAAATAGGAACTCGCTTCCGTGACAGCAGGGCCATATATCACCGGTTGCAGGCTGAAAACTGGTTCGCCAGCCGCGGCCTGCGCATTGCTGCCGAAAGCCATAAATCCCGTTCCGGCAAACAACGCTGTGCAACAGAACACAGCGATCAACAGTGTGTGCCAGAACTTACACCGTAGGAACGCCAGTACATAGCGCATTATGGCGCCCTCCTCTCGTATAGCGGACATCCGTATCCCCTCTCCGGCTTACACATCAGGCGTAACAGTCACCGTGATAAAACTGGCATAAATACCAGCAAAGGCGTTTGCGGGAACAGCCAGTGCCATGGTTGGATTTAGAACGATATCTCCCATGCCCGCGTTCTTCCCCGAATCGCATAATTGCAATGAAGTCTCTCCATCCATCTTAATGGGCAATGGCGCAGAAGAGGAGATTGAGCAACTGCTGCTGGCCGGCAGCGTACAGGTAGTGTTTTGAGAACACGCCGGGCTCATGGCCGTGAAGGATACGGTGCCACTTTTGGGCAGCTCGTGTGAATGGTCATTCTCTGCCTGGAACTGTGTCATAGTGAGAGAGACAGTCCAGCCAGAGCCGCTTTTGGTATTATCGTTAATGGTAAGCGGCAGCGCGCCAGACGGCTGCGTTGTATCGCCCAGATTATAAATAAACGGATCGGGATTGGAAGTTGTTATTGATAGTTGCCCTGCGTGAATGTCAAGCGCAATTTCGTCGGTGCAACTCGTGTTATTCTTATTACAGCCGCCGCCGTCGCGAGCAAAGGCCAACCCGATATTGCTGAGCGCGAGCAGCATGACCAGCACACAACTGGCCACCAGGATAGGGATTTTGAGATATACCTTTCTCATGGACCTCTTCCTCCTTACTTGTTCCAGGGTTTGTCTATTACACAATCCATCGCGATACGCTCCCTATTGGAGCGGTCATTTCTGATCTGGCCGGGGCCAGTTGACCACCAGGGCTGCCCCTCGAATAGCAGCAATGATAATCTATTAAGACTTCATCGCTGCTATTTCGAGAAGCCTGGACGAGGGAAGCGAGACAAGGCGTTCTTGTACTCGCCCACTCATCCAGAATTTTAAACATCAGAGGCAATAGTCACTACAGCATTGCTGGTATATGTACCCGGCGTGGCATTAAAAGGTACAGCCACCGTGATCGTTGGAGTGAGCACGATCGTTCCCTGGTCAACACTGGCTGGATCAATTCCCGTATCGCACACTCTTGCCGCGGTAGCACCGTCAGTTGTAATAACTATTGGGGCGGCGGTGGTTATTATGCAGGTAGGGACGCTTGCCAGTCCTGTATCCGAGCAGATGGTTGGTGTAGCGGTACAGTCTGTTATAGTTAGTCCCGTGAGCGAGGCAGTACCGGTGTTGGACAGCGTTGCTGCGGGGGTGACACTCGTGAATGTCGACAAAGTGAGAGAGACAGTCCAGCCCAGGGGCGTTCCTCCTCTATCATCGACAGCAGTAATCGGCAACGTCGTACTGCCAGTACCTGGTTCAGTAATACTAATTGAAGGCGGAGGGGTAGTTGTCGCCGCTAATCCCCCTCCGCTAATAATGGCAGTGACGGTGTCGCATGCCGTTGTCGTATTTGGTGTAGTGCAGGCGGCGGCGAATGCCCGGCCAGCGCCGCTGAACGCGAAGAGGGCCACCAGCAACAGACCGATGGATAGTCCAACTATGGGCTTAGTGAGTTTCGTTCTTCTCATGGAATGGTGTTACTCCTTACCTCTTTAGATAATGCCGGCTCGTTCGCGTTCACAAGGACGCAACAAGACAGCTTCTCACAGCAATTGTTGTATATCGATACACAAAGCGGGTACCTGGAAATCCTTTTTTATTTTACACAAGCTCTCCAAATACAAGTATCTAAAATTCTCTACATACGAGTATTTAATAATCTAAATTGCATCTTGCTTAGTAGCTCGTCTGGAAACCTTTTCGCTCGATGAGCAACGGGACCTTGAAGCCACAAAGCTGCTTTATTGACGACAAATCATGTGAATAGGAATGTGAGGATAGTATTTTGCGCTCTAGCCACCATATTGTAAAATGGAATTACAAAAACAGAAAAGAGTGAGTCGGGGAGCGGGGACGTAGTCATTGTAGGGGCGGAGACCCTTGCGGTCGCCCTCGTACCGCCGCCCCGTATCCTACTCCCCGGTAAAGAACTATGTTAAACCATACAACCTATAAAATCAGCGACTTCGATTACGACCTTCCCCAGGAACTGATCGCACAGACGCCTATTGAGACGCGCGACGCCTCGCGCCTGCTCGTGCTGAATCGCGCAACGGGCGCAATGGAGCATCGACACTTCCACGATATCGGAGCATACCTGCGCCCTGGCGATCTGCTGATCGCCAATCAGAGCCGCGTCATTCCGGCGCGTTTGCTGGGACAGCGCGCGGAAACAGGCGGCGCGGTGGAAGTGCTGCTATTAGCTGAACGGACCGATCTCGGCCCCGATCATTGGGAGACGCTGGTACGTCCGGGGCGAAGGCTGCGCGAGGGGTCGCAAATTGTATTTGGGGACGCTGGCAACGAAGAAACGCTGCGCGCGGTGATACTGCAGCGCACCGACGCGGGTGGGCGTATTGTGCGTTTGTGGGTAGATGATGTAGGGACGCGATTGATCGCGTCCACCGGTGTACCCGCAAATTCGCCTGATATGCCTGCACATGCATACCCATTAACCGTGCGTCAATTGATCAATAAATTGGGCCGTATGCCGCTGCCACCGTATATACATGAGACGCTGCAAGACCCCGAACGCTACCAGACGGTCTATGCGCGCATAAGTGGCTCGGCTGCCGCGCCCACCGCCGGGCTCCATTTCACGCCGCACCTGCTGGATGAACTGCGCGGGCAGGGAGTGCGCGTGGGTTTTGTGACGCTGCATGTGGGACTGGACACCTTTCGCCCCGTCGAGGTTGAGGATTTCCGCGAGCATAAGATGCACAGCGAAGAGATTGACCTGGACGCGCCGACCGCCGCGTTGATCAATGAGACGCGCCGGGCAGGCGGGCGCGTGGTCGCGGTAGGCACGACGGCGGTGCGCGTGCTGGAGAGCGCTGCCAGTTTCCATGATGGCGAAATCAAAGCCTGTCACGGCGCGACTCGCCTGTTTATCACGCCCGGCTATCGTTTCCAGGTGGTCGATGCCATGATAACCAACTTCCACCTGCCGCGCTCCACGCTGCTGCTGCTGGTGAGCGCCTTCGCAAGCAAATCCTTGATCGAACAAGCCTACCAGGAGGCCATACGCTACCGCTACCGCTTCTTCAGCTTTGGGGATGCCATGCTGATTTTGTAGATATTGGGCGATGAATTGCCAGGGCGACGGTTGGAGCGATGAAATGCCAGGGCGACCGCAAGGGTGCGCCCCTACTATACTTACGCCCGTATTGCCTGACATACCCGTAATATAGTAGGGGCGCACCCTTGTGGCATTGACTCCAACAAAATTGAAAAGCTCATGGCTTACCCGGCTTTCCTGGCCGACGGGCGAGGCCCACGCGCGCACTTGCGTTGGGCGTAGCGGGCCGTCTCGCGTGCCCGCAAGGCTTCCGGCGGCGCGGGCGTGATC
>DATGGW010000411.1:0-14138 GCA_035308345.1 Ktedonobacteraceae bacterium
TATGCGGAAATCCCGCAAACGCCTGCTTCGCGAGATTGTTCAAGCTCGCTCAATCAACTCAGTGATCTATGTCACGTGCGTCATCTGCTGGCGGTCGATCCGGAACTCCAGCATGTGGGTCTGCCCTCTGGCTTGAACTACTGGTTCAAGAACAATATCGAAGAGGTGCAGAAATGGGCGAGAGAAGCCGTTGATCACAACGCTGCTGTTGACATTCGCCACAAGCTCATCAACATCCTGTTCATGCTCGATGGGCCGCTCTGTCTCCAGCAGGATGTGCAAAAGGCGTCTTCTGCCGCTCCTGGCAGCGATAATACACCCGATGATGGCAGCCTTAATAAAATTGCAGCCATTCCATTACTTGATTGCGCCTTGACCCCAGCACAGCCTGGATACTTGATGCACATTCATAATCACCTGAACGCGATTGTCCAATCTCCTGGTGTATTAGCCGACCAGGCAACCCTTGCTACTCAGGTCAGCACGCAGCTCAACAACATCAATGCCCTGCTAGTGCAGTTGCATGGGGACGCTCAACAACTGGTGGCGATGAACGACACCCAACTGACGCAAACGAGTGGGCTGGCTTTACGCACGGAGATCGACGCCCTGGCGACGCGCATTCTCAGCGGCGGCAATGATCCCACCACCGGCGCGCCAGAGTCAGGAGTTGCCCAGATATCCGATCAGATACAGCACCTGGCGACCTTTGATATCAAAGCCTATACAACGCCATAGATATATAGCTGACCTTAGAGACTGTGAATTATTGCCAGGGCAGCCAGACTCCAGTGAGGTACAGACGTGGACGACCATACAGCTATCGACTACCACATCTTCTTCCAGAAGCTGCTGGAAGTCGCTCCCTGGCCGCTCATAATTGTCGATAGCAGCCTGGTTATCCGCTTTTATAATGAGCGAGCGCTTATCCTCTTTGAAACGAGCGCTTCCCTCGCTGGCCTGCGCGTCGACCAGTTCATCACGGACCCCGCTATCCTGCAGTTTATCCGCCAAAGCGTTGAAACACGCAGCTCGCGCAGCGAGGAGCATACTATGGGCGGCGTGGAGTGGAATATCACGGTGACTCCTGTGGCGCACAGGCGAAAGGAGCAAGAGTTTCGCTTCTACGCTATCTTAATCGAAGATCATACTGAATTACGCCGCCTGGAACGCGCGCGCCGCGACTTCATCGCCAACATTTCGCACGAATTACGCACGCCCCTGGCTTCTGTGCGCCTGCTGGCGGAGACGCTGGAGGAGGCTATCGATACGGATCATGAGAAAGCCCAGGCTTTTGTAGAGAAAATCGAGAACGAGGTGCAGCATCTGACGGCCCTGGTCTCGGAACTGCTCGATCTCTCGCGCATCGAGTCGGGACAGACGCCTATGAGCATTGAGCCGGTTGAGGCGGAACTGCTGGTGCGCGAAGTCATGGCTCGCGTGTTGCCACTGGCGCAGCGTCATCGCGTCCAACTGCGCACCGAGATTGAGCAGGGGAAAACGCTGGTTGCCGCCGACAGCAAGCAGATCACGCGCGTGCTGGTAAACCTGCTGCATAATGCCATCAAATTTACCCCGTCAGGCGGCACGGTGGTCATCGGCACGCGCCCGCACAGCGCGGGAACTGCGCAAAGTTTCTTTGTGCGGGATACCGGGGTCGGCATTCCGCCCGAAGACCTGCCCCGCATCTTTGAACGCTTTTATAAAGTGAATCGCGCAAGGTCGAAAGCCGGTTTCGGCGCGAGTTGGGGGAGCGGTGGCAGCGGGCTGGGACTGGCTATTGCTCGTCACCTGGTAGAGGCGCATGGCGGGCGCATTAAAGCGGAAAGCGCGCTGGGCCAGGGCAGCACATTTACTTTCACCCTGCCGGTTACTCGCCGCGATGGCGCTCGCTAACATTACAATTTCGACATTGTTGTTACAATATCCATAATTTTAACTACATTTTTATATCGTTATGTTGCGCTGGACGATTCCATATGGTACTATTTGCTGTAGGATCAGTAATTTGAGCCAGGGACGGCTGCGGTATTTTCCTGGTTCGCGCCGCTTTTACCGAATCCGTTCCATCCTGGCCCGAATTTCGGCTATTTCATGGTTATTTACAAGGTGGTGTGCGATAAATGTATCGCGCTTCATCTTGTTCAGGATGCAGGGGTGTTCACCATAAACGCCCGTAATTCGCAGGGATGCTGCTGTTGGTAGTGTGGAGAAAGAAAGAGGACGAAAAGATGAGCAAACTGGTAATGATCATTGACGATTCACTAACTGTTCGGAAGATCATAGAAACCAGCCTGAAGCGTGAAGGTATCCAGTCAGTTAGTTATGCTGACGGTGTTGAAGCCTTACTCGCCTTAAATGAACGACGTTGCCCCGTGCCTGACCTGGTCATTCTCGACATCGGTCTCCCCAAAATGGACGGCTATGAGGTCGCCCGTCATCTAAAAACCAAACAGCAATTTGGCAATACTGTCATCATCATGCTCTCTAGACGTGATGGCGTGGTGGATCGCCTCAAGGGTCGGCTGGCAGGCGCGAAGGACTACATCACCAAGCCATTCAGAACGCAAGAAATTATGTCGGTCGTTCACTCATACCTGGGTGTGCATAGCTACTCGTAAAATGGCTTTTCAGAACATTACAGAAGCGCGAAGCCTGGAGCAGATGACGGACGAGGAATTTTGGAAGCATGCGCGCTCGCGCGCCGGCGACGCTTCCAGAGGTATTTCTTCATCTGAAGCAGGCCCGCGGCAATACCTCGAGTGCGAGCTGCAGCGCGGCAAATGTTTTATTCCACTTGACGCGATTGAAGAAGTGATTCCCGCGCCGTTTCGTCTTGCCCGCCTGCCGCTCATGCCTCGCTGGATGCCCGGAGTGCTGGCCTTGCGCGGCGAAATCATGGCAGTTGTCAACCTGGACGAATATCTCTCTGACATCGATACGCCTTTCTCTGGAGGTATGCTGCTTGTAGCGCGCCTTTCCGAACTTACCATCGGCTTGCGCGTGCCGGCGGTTGGATTGATCATCACCATCGAGCCTGAGCAAATCACATCTTCGCTAACCCCATCCATGTCATATACTGCTGCGCGGGCAGCCATAGTGAAAGAGATCTACATGGGTTGCCCTGTGCTGGATGTGGCCGCTCTGCTCAACGATGTGACGCTGCAAGTCGCGATGGTGGCGCATCATGCCTGAAGAATCACTGCCGTTTGATCATAACAAGCTCTCTTCTGAAGACCTGGAAGTTTTGCGCACCTTCCTTGCCACCGATGATTTCGAGACGCTTCCTCCCGATACCGATCAGCCGACTGCGCCGCTCACGCATCCATCCTCTGACCCGGCGCTCGCCCTTGAAGATGAGATGCTGACAATTTTCATCTCAGAAGTTGAAGAAGACCTGGTCGTCCTACGCGGCAGCCTCGAGCAGGCGGAGCGTGATGAGCTGCTAGATTCCCCCGGCTTTCTCACCCTGCAACGGGTTGCGCACAAAATAGGTGGAACTGCTGCGGCGATTGGCTGCGACGCCATTTCTACCATTGCTCATCATATCGAATTAGTTATCCAACACATCACTACAGGCAAAATCAGCCTGCTTACCGGTCTATACGGCCTGGGACATGCAGAAGGCGCATTGGAAATGACGCTGCAAAGTGTTGTGCAGCACAGAGAAGAAGATATGCTGCCACTGCTCGCCCTCGAGCATGATTTTGAAACGCTGGACATTCACCTCACAACGCCAGGCGAAGAACAAATCACCGCGCGCGGGGGACACGGCAGGCAAACAGGGGATAGGGCAGACAGCGAAGAAGCGAATAGGACAGGCGGGGAAGCGGCGGCGACCGGAGCCAGGGTCGAACGAGCCAGGGCGACCGGAGCCAGGGCGATAGGAGCGAGGGCGACCGCCAGGGTCGCCCCTACTATACACGATGAAATGGCGATATCGCTTCCTCCGTTATATGGTAGGGGTGCTACGCGAGACCCTGGCGGTCGCCCTGGCTCGTTCGACCTACAACACGTCAGGCAACAATACGATCAGCTTATCCAGCACACGGAACAGCTAATCGACCAGCAAACAGCGTTAGAGTATGCGCGCAAACAGGTTGAGGCGGCTTTTCAGGAGTTACACGCGGCGCAGGCTCGTCTGCGGCGTATTGAGACATTTTTCTTTCGCATGTCCATGACTGCTGCAACCCCTGCGCACGCGGAAATAGAAACAGCATCATCTTCATCGCTTGTGGCGCGTATCTTACGCGAGGCGGCGCAGCGCACCGGGCATGCGCACCAGTTACCGGTAAAAACAATGTCACAAACACCTTCCCTGGAAGATGCCGCGCGCTGGGACGAATTGGAGATGGACCGCTTCGGCGAAACAAACCTGCTTGCGCACGCGCTCAACGAAGCTATCGGGGATATGGCTACCGCAACGGCCCAATTAGAGCGCGCGCTCGCGCATCTCGATACGCTCGTTGGCCAGCACATTGCCACGGCGCAACAGGTGCGCGCGAGCGCCCTGTCACTGCGCACAGCCCCATTCAGCATGCTCGCTCAGCATGCGCGGCAAACAACGCTGAAGGTCGCGCAGGTTTACCACCGCGAACTGCAATTTGAGGCATCAGGCGAAGCAGCAGAAATTGACCAGGATATTCTAGAGGCCCTGGACGCGCCCATAACGCAGCTGATCTCTACTCAGCTTGCCGAGAGTCTGCGCGCAATGCAGGGTGATGCCGCTGCCTGCCGTATCGGGCTGAGCGCGCATGCGCAGGGGGATGAGGTCATTATCGAGCTCAACTTTTCCATTCCCATGCCAGGTGGTATTCTCGCTACGCTGCAGGAATGCGTCCAGCCCCTGCATGGCCTGGTAACGACGCAGCCTGGCGAGAGCGATGGTATTACGTTCCGCCTGCATTTCCCGCAGGCCACAGGGCTGGTGCAGGGTCTGCTGGTGCGTGCCTGGGAGCAGCAGGTAATTATCCCATTTTCGCAAGTGCTGCGCATTGATTACCAGCAACAGCATGTGTACGGTCATCTCTTTACGCTTAATACCTTGCTTGGTTTCCCCGCCACTTCTCCCGCGCCTGCGACCTCTGCGGTCTCACAGATGCAGCCTGTACTACGCTTGAGTATCGATAGCCGACCTGGCATGCAGCTGGCTGTGCAGGTAGACGAGGTGATTGGACAAATAGAACTGCTTATCAAGCCGCCGCCTATCCCACTGCGGCGTCCGGGCGTCACCGGCATGGCTATCGATAGCGAAGGCAACGTGCTGCTGGTACTGGATGTGCCTGAACTGATTCGACAGGACAGGCAGCGTCAGGGCCAGGCGCGCGCAGCCAGCGCTCATCACGAGGCGCCCGGAATTCTTCACCGGGCGGTGAACGCAACGCCGAAAATCCTGATCGTCGATGATTCGGTCACTATCCGCCGCTCTATTCGCCAGACACTCGGCCAGAAGGACTATCTCGTCCTGGAAGCGCGCGACGGCCTTGAGGCGCTGGAGAAAATCGAGCAAGAAGCACCCAGCCTGCTCCTGCTCGATCTAGAAATGCCCCGGATGAACGGCTATGATGTGCTGAACATCCTGCATACCCGTGCTCTACTGCCCGAATTCAAGATCGCGCTGCTCACTTCACGCACATCCGAAAAGCACAAACAACGCGCGCGGGAACTGGGTGCGCACGCGTTCCTCACGAAACCCTGCTCCGATGACACGTTGTTGCTGACGGTGGCGGCATTGCTGGCATCGTGACAGTTCTTGTGTTACAATGCAATCGACACAGTAACAACGAGATAGGACGGCACGCACTATGCATAACATCGATGAACTGGCGCACCTTTCTGGATTGCCGAGCCGCACCATTCGTTTTTACAACACACAGGGCCTGCTTCCACCGCCCATGATGCAGGGCCGCGTTGCCTACTACGATGACGAGCACTTGCTTATACTCGACATCATCAAACAACTCAAGGACCAGCAGAATCTGCCCCTGGAAACCATCAAGCAATTGTTGGAAATTCGCGCTGCGCAGGGCGAGGTGGCGATGAATCTCGCGCTCAAACAACGCCTGCTGCGCCCGCTCAATGCCGGTGGCCAGTATATACGGCTCTCGAAAGAAGCCTTGCTACGGCAGACAGGGATAACACTGGAGTATATCGACGAGTTGAATAAACAGGGTCTGCTCTTCCCTGTCCAGGTGGATAATCAAGAGATGTATAGCGGAGATGATGTCTTGCTGATCGAACTGTATAAGTGTCTTGAAGCGTATAGATTGCCAATTGCGCTCCCCGCGCTGATTCGCTGCCAATTGCGCCAGCTTGTGCGCAGCGAACTGGCCGCGTTTGAACAACACGTCTATACGCGCTGGCGCAAAGAAGGCCTGCCGCCAGGGCAGCAGGCCGAACAACTGGAAGCGATTCTCACGCTGACCGATACCCTCATCTCGGTCATGCACCGCAAAATGATGGGTCAGGTGTAGAGAAGTCCGACGGCGACCGCAAGGGTCTCCACCCAGATGTGCTTGATACAGACCCCTTAACCTGCGAGTAGAGAAGTCCGAGGGCGACCGCAAGGATCACCACCCCGCATCCACACTACCCCCGCCCTTACAAAGAACGTTGCCCTACGCGCTGTTTTCGTAGTCATTGTAGGGGCGGGAGCGGCGTGGATGAGGGGTGGTGACCCTTGCGGTCGCCCTTGTAACTCTATTTCTCAATTTTCTGCTCCGTATCCTCGACTTCATGTGTCTCTTCGTCAGCGGGTTGTTCATCTATTTGCGCTTCCGGTTCATCTTCAGTCTTTGGATCGTTCTCGTGCGCTTCAACTGGCTCCGGCTTGACTTTCTGCGGGATGTTATAGGTGGCGGCTACTTCGCCCACCGGCACAGGTTTGGAGTAACGCCAACGCAGCACCAGGAAGGTGAGCGGGATGAGCAAGATGAACACGACAAGTGAGGTCCACTGCGCCTGCTTCAGCCCCCAGTTCAGACCGAGGAAACTGACGACCAGGTTATCGCGCACAAAGAATATGAAGAACTGGGTAATCACATAGCCGAACAGGTAGACGAGCATCAGTATTCCTGGTCGGCGCAGGCGGTACGCCAGGAACAACATCAGTCCAAGCAGGACCAGGTTGGTCAGCAATTCATAGGCGGCAGAGGGCTGCACGGCGGTTGCCGGATTTCCGCACTGGGTCGGATCGGCGAGGTTCATGCAGAAGAAGCTGTGCGGGTTCGTGTAGAGGGTCGCCCAGGGAAGGTTGCTGCGGTAGCCCACGATATCGCCATTGATGATATTGCCGATGCGTCCGAAAATTTGCCCGGCAGCGGCGAATAAAACGCCCGCGTCAATGGCTACCAGTGGGTTAATACGCTCCACCTTCGCTCGCCAGAAAATGGTGGGTATAACCAGGAAGATGGCCCCGAAGAAAGCCATGCCGCCTTCCCAGGTCGCCAGGATGTTCTGCGGCTGCTTGAGATAGTGTTCTACAAGATCCGGCTGCTGAATGACGAAATACAGACGACCACCAATCAGACCGGCCACTATACACCACCACAGCATCCTGAAAACAGTGTCCTGGGTGATGCCCTTACGCGCCGTATACCTGCGAATGACCCACAGGCCGATAAGGATACCAACTACATACATCAAACCATACCAGCGCAGGGCAAGCGGCCCGATGTAGAAGATTACCGGGTTGATGTTAATTGGAATGTATGCTAACAAGGAGATACTTCCCATAAATTACTCCAGTTCATTTTAATAATCACATCTTTCTTCTCGCCAATTCGTAGGGACGTGATAAATCGCGTCCACCAGCATACCAATCATAGTATGCTTCATGCATTAGCGCAAGTGTCTATTTTTTGCCGCAGCCATACAGAAAATAGGTTGCTGTCTCCCGCACAGCTATATCAAAGCCATGTTGCGCGCAGCGCGTGGCGAGTTCCACGGGGTCATAGAAATTCTTGACGATCTCAAATGCGCGCCCATCGTTCAACTTTCTGGTCATCATCTGATCCCCTTCTTCCGGCAACTGGTGATCCACAGCAGTGCTGGTTGGCTCGCGGCGGCCATCAACGAAGAAGATTTTGCCCCCTGGGCGCAGCGCAGCTGCCAGCATGTCCAGAAACCTGTCGAGACGTTCAAGCGGGATATGCGAAAGCCAGAATCCGAAAAAGACGCCATCATAAGTCCGTTCCGGCTGCCACGCAAAGAGGTCTGCTTGTATATACTCGACACGGTTACTGTTGACCCTGGCGCGATTGATGGCGATCATTTCGGCTGAGGCATCGACGGCGGTAAGTGTATTGACCGTCTTGAGCAGGCGTTCTGTCCAGATGCCCGTTCCCGGCGCGAGTTCGAGCAGCTCACCCTGCATTTGAAAGGTATCGAGCGCGGCGAATACTTCATCCGCTTCAGCAAACCAGCGCGCATTCGATTGCGCGCTCCTGTCATAGCGGCCCCGCCGGTAAAACCATTCATCGTACTCGTTGGCGCGCTCCCGGTAGTAGGTCTTCATCTCGTCAAGCACCCTGGAAGGCACCTCTTGACTCATAATAGACAGACTCCTCTCATTCTTACAGTAAAACCTGGTAAGCTGTACATGATGCGAAGCGATTTCATCGTGTATACTTTCCAATATAGAGAATACGTTATCCGCAAGCAAAGGCATCACATACCCATGCAACTCACGCAGCGCAAAAGCAGTTTTATTGTCGTCCTCAACTATGTCCTCATGGTGCTCATCTGGGGGTCCTTTCCCGTCGCAGCCAAGATCGGAGTGCAGCACGCACCGCCCCTGCTGTTGTCGGGCGTGCGCTTTACGCTGGCCTTCCTTATTATGGCCCCGTTCGCGTACTGGCAAAGTAAAAAGCTGTGGATCACCTGGCGGCAGCACCTGCGAGTGCTGTTAATCTCGATTTTGATGGTTGGCATCCCCAGCAGCATCTTTTTTGCGGCCACGCCCCACGCGCCGGTGAGCGTGCTTACCATCATGTGGTCTACAACGCCCATATTTACCGCGCTCTTTGCCATGCGCGATAGGGATGAGGTGCATGGTTGGAAGTTGCCCGTCAGCCTGCTGATTGGATTGACCGGTGTGCTCATTGTACTGGTGGGTCGTCTGCCGTTCCTGCCCGGCCCTGGCGGCGATGCGCTTTTTGTTGGCAGCGGCATCGCGATTGTCTCTGAGCTGGCAGTACTGGCCTCGTCGAGTATCTACGGCTATGGTATTCGCATGGCGCGGCGCAAAAGCCCGGATATTCCGGTTACTGTGATGACGGCGTGGCAGATATTCTATTGCGGCATTTTTTTGCTGTCGATGAGCTTGATTTTCGAGCGCGGCGCGTCATTTCAGCCCACATGGATAACGTTTGGCGCGCTCTTCTATCTCGCCATCTTTTGCAGTTGCATCAGTTTCTTCCTGACCTTCTGGCTGATCCGCCGCATCGGCGCGATACGCACCGCCTACAGCGATTTTATCATTCCAGGCATCACCTTGATCCTCTCATATCTCTTTGTCGGTGAAAGTCTGACCGTCGCGAAAGTGATTGGATTAGTATTCGTGATCCTGGGTGTGGTTCTGGTGCAAATACCATAGCGTTGGATTTTCAAGGCGATCGCAAGGGTCGCCCCGTCCTCCCAACCTCCCATTGTCTCTACACAGAGGATATGTTGTGTGCTATGCTTCAAATAGAGACAGAGCCGTTTCCAGCAACCCAAAGAAGGAGGTATATTCGATGGTAAAAAGCATAGTTGTGCGCAAACCAAAACATCTGCCAGGGGAGAGTACATATGAGCGGTACCTGCGCATTCCAGAACTGCTCTCGCTACAAAAACCGGAGAGCGAGTTAGCCAATCACGACGAGCTACAATTCCAGGTTGTTCACCAGGTCTTTGAACTCTGGTGGAAAGAGGCCGCTTTTGAGCTGCGCACCATCCGCGCTTTGCTCCAGCAGTTCGATATGCCGCCAGCCCTGCGCCTGATGCAGCGCGTCATCGCCATTCAACACCTGATGCTGCAAAACATGCGCATGCTGGAAACTATGTCCCCCTGGGATTTCCACGGCTTCCGCCTGCTGCTGGGTGACGGCGCTGGTACCGACTCGCCCGGTTTCCACGCGCTGATGACTGTTTCGCCCCGGCTCTGGGACGATTTTAGCGCGCAGCTTGAACATGAACAGGTGACGCTGCTTGAAGTATACATGCTCGCTGACCGCTATCCCTTGCTCATGGCTTTTGCCGAGGCTCTCACCGACTACGATGAAGTTTTCCAGATTTTCCGCACGCAACATTTCAAGCTGGCGCAGCGCACGATTGGTCCCGGCTCCATCGGCACCGGCGGCACGCCCATGGAAATGCTCGAGCGCACGCTGCAAGACATGTTCTACCCCGAACTCTGGGAAGTGCGCAACCAGTTGACAAAGATCGCCGACGAGCAAGGATTAAGGTAATTTTGCCATTTTCTGCAAGAAGCGCGACACCGTGCGAATGCCTTTAAAGAATTGCGAAAGCGAGTACTTCTCGTTGGGCGCGTGCAGGTTATCATCCGGCAGGCCAAAGCCCATCATCACTACCGGCACGCCCAGCAGATTATAGAAGAGGGCCGCTATGGGAATAGAACCGCCTTCGCGGATGAAGATCGGGTCTTTGCCGTAGGTCTCCTTGAGCGCGGCAGCAGCCGCCTGCATAGGCTCCGCATCAACCGGCACGATTACCGCCTCGCCGCCATGCACTTTGCGGACGCTGACTTTGACGCCCGCCGGAGCCAGTTCCATAACACGCCGCTCGAAAAGCGCGAACACTTCATCCGACTTGAGATCGGCGGGCAGACGCAGGCTGATCTTGGCCCTAGCGACGGCGGGGATGACGGTCTTCGCGCCCTCACCCGTAAAGCCGCCCACGATGCCATGCACCTCTAGAGTTGGACGCCCCCAGGTGCGCTCCAGGGGGGTATACTCCGCCTCGCCGGTAAACTCGCTGACGCCCATCTCTTCCAGCAGCGCCTCGTTCATATGCAGCGGGTCATCGCGCCAAAACTTTTCCTCCACTTCTGAGGCCGGGCGAATTTTGTCATACAGTCCGGGAATGTGAATATGCCCCTGCGCATCCTTCAACCCGGTGATAATCACCGCCAGTGTGTGAAAAGGATTGGGCGCGACTCCACCATACGAACCGGAGTGCAGGTCGCGCTTTGCCCCGCGTACCTCAATCTCCGTATAGATGATGCCGCGCAGACCCGTAATCAGCGCGGGAATCTCTTTCGATGGCATGTGTGTATCGCAGATAAAGGCTGCGTCGCACTTCAGACGCTCAGGATAGCTCTTGACATATGCTTCAATCGATTCGCCCCCGGCCTCTTCTTCACCCTCAATCAGCACGCGCACATTGACGGGCAGTTTGCCGTCAACCGCCATCAGCGACTCCAGCGCTTTGAAGACGAGCATGGTCTGCCCCTTGTCGTCGCACGCGCCCCGGCAATACAGGTTATCCCCGCGAATAGTCGGCTCAAAAGGCGGCGACTCCCACAACTCCAGCGGGTCAACCGGCTGCACATCGTAATGCCCATAGATCAGCACGGTTGGCTTACCTGGCGCTTTGAGCCATTCGCCATAGACCAGTGGATGCCCCTTCGTCGAGATCACCTGTACCTGCTCAAAACCCGTGCGCTGCAACTGCTCCGCCGCGTATTCCGCCGCGCGGCGGATATCGCCCGCGTGCTCCGGCAGCGTGCTGATGCTTGGAATGCGCAGCCACTCCTTCAAGTCTTCCAGAAATCGCCCCTCGTGCTCCGAAATATAGCTTTCAAGTTGTGCCTGTGTCATAAAAATATTTATCCTTTCCAGTCAATCTATCTTGTTTAATCCTAACAGGGTCGGAGGTGATTGTCCAGAGTTACATATTTACTTTTCCTCGCTTTTATGCTAACTTAATATCCCAGGGAACGATAGCAACGGAGGAACCTATATGGTCTCCTCCTTATCATGCTAACAAAGATTATGAGAAATGAATAAACCCATACCACGAGACCAACTCAACACGGCTTCCGATGTGAGCAGTGAAGCCACTCAACCTTTGCATCGCGTACTGCGAGCCATGAGCAAGGTTCCGGAAATTACGGTCTACTTCTGGATCATTAAATTGCTGAGCACCGCGATGGGCGAGTCAACGTCGGACTACCTGGTTTACCAGATTAACCCCTACGTTGCGGTCGCTCTCGGGTGTCTTGGCCTGGCTGTTGCGCTGATCCTGCAGCTCCTGGTGCGTCGCTATATCGCGTGGGTCTACTGGTTAGCGGTCGTCATGGTGGCAGTATTCGGCACGATGGCCGCCGACGTCACACATGTGGTGCTGGGCGTTCCGTATCTGGTATCAACTGTATGCTTTGCATCTGCTCTCGCCATTATCTTCGTGACCTGGTACCTGAGCGAGAAAACGCTGTCCATCCATACGATCTACCCTGGTCGTCGCGAGCTGTTCTACTGGGCGACGGTCATCGCGACGTTTGCGCTGGGTACCGCTGCAGGCGATCTGACTGCATCAACCCTCCGCTTCGGTTACTTTCCCTCGTTTGTACTCTTTGCGGTCTTATTCGCTCTCCCAGCCCTGGCTTATTGGTTGCTCGGCCTTAACGAGATTCTTGCCTTCTGGGCTGCCTACGTCGTGACCCGGCCACTCGGCGCATCGCTTGCCGACTGGTTGGGGAAACCGTATCTGGGTGGTTTAGGGCTGAGTGACGCTAAGGTGGCCCCGGTCTTGACGGTGTTGATCATCGGCTTCGTCGGCTACCTGACGGTTACCCACAGGGATATTAAGAGCGCACAACAGTAGCTTTGTTAGAGGTCGCGGCGTTGAAAGCGTAAGACAGCGATGAGGGGCAGCACGAGGATGTAGCACGCTACCCAGATGAGCAGCGCGGTTGCGATTGGCTGTGTTGAGGTGAAAGGCGTATTAAAACTATTCGAAGATAGCCCCAGGATTGGAAAGACCTCCGCAGATGGGAGCAGAAAGAATGAGGTACCATGCCAGAGTGCATCGGTCGGTATGATCAGGTTGATGGCGGTGGCAACATTTTGCAGCGCCTGGCTGTGAGCCGGTGAAATAACCTGTACAACGAACTGCACGAAGCTGGCTACGGGCGCTCCAATGAAGAGCACCAGCACTATCGCGCCGTTGACTATCGTGGGTACAAAGGCGCTGCCCATGGTCGTGAGGCCCAGCAGCGCCAGCATGGCGAGTTCGAGCGTGCCGAGCGCGCTGAATGACTGTGATGGCCAGTAGCCGGTTTTCCAATAAATTACAGCTAAAAATACGAAAAACATGAGCGCGGTGTAAACGACTACAATGAGCGCGGAACCCAGCCACTTGCCTATAACGATTTCGGCGCGGCTGATTGGCTTGGGGACGATCACCGCAAAGGTGCCGGCCTCGACCTCCCCGGAGATCATATTTGTGGTCAGGACGATGGTCAGCAAACTGCTCAGCAAGTAGACCAGCCAGATTATGAGTATGTCAAAGAATACCCCCCCACTCAATAAGAGCAGTTGCGCACTGGGACCACCCCCGCCTGTTGCCGAGCTATTCGACTGGACAAGGTTAATGGCTACGGTCAAAAGGATGATGAAAGCCACCAGCAGCAGGGCGCTCAGGATAATCACCGCCAGGAAGAGCCGGCGGCGTATAGCTTCTTGCAGGGTAAAACGGGTTATTAATAATAATGCCATTGCATACACCTCTAAACATATCCATTTTCAACGATTCGATGCATCGATGGTGCGTAAAAAGAGTTGCTCCAGCGAGTGCTGGTGGGGTGCCAGGGAGTACAGTCTTGCTCCGCATTCCTGTATGATAGCAGCGACATCTGCCGCTGCTTCTTCGTTTTGCACCTCGACCAGAAGATGGCAGGGTTTCTCTTCATCTTGCCGTACAGCCAGCGCGACAGAGCCGAGCCTGTGCAGCAGTTGAGGGCTTACGGCGTCCACGCGCACCTCGACGGTCAATGGCTCGTCAAAGAGCGAGTGCGGCGCGCCAACTTTCAAAATGCGCCCCTGGTTGATGATGGCAACGCGATCGCACAGCGCCTCAACATCTGCCAGCTGGTGCGAATTAAGGAAAATGCTCATGCCCTCGCCCTTCAACTGCCG
>DATGGW010000412.1:0-4062 GCA_035308345.1 Ktedonobacteraceae bacterium
CGCGTTGGCAATCTGGGCGAGCAACTGGGACTGACTACGGCTGGCACTACGCGCATGCTCGACAAACTTGAGGCCCTCGGTTACGCGGCACGTTCGCGCACTGCTCAGCACGATCAACGCCAGGTCTATGTAACGCTGACACCGGCAGGAGTCTCGGCGCTGCAGGAAGCAGAGCGCGCGTTCCTGGAACGAATGCATGTCTCCTTGAGAAATCTCAGCAAGACAGAGCGGGCGACGCTTGCTCGTCTCTTGCGAGCGCTCATCGAACGTTGACAGGAGGAACGAACTATGTCACTTTCTGGTAGAGGTCATTTCGGGGGAATGGGTGGAGGGATGAGCGGAGGGATGGGAACGCTCTGGAATCAGCAACGTTCGATGAGATACCTGAGCGAGGGAAAACCCGATATCTCGCGCACGCTCGCTCTCGCCTGGCAGTCTCTCCGTGCTTATCGCTGGCAACTCGTGCTTGGGACACTGGTGATGATACTGGGTGTCGGCGTGGGACTGATCCCGCCGCTGCTGATCCGCACACTCATCGACGTAGCCATTCCACAGCATCAGTTCAGGCTCATACTCCTGCTTGGGGGCGGTATAGCGCTCTTTCCTGTGGGAAGCGCGCTGCTGGGGTTGGGCCAGAACTATATGAGCATCATCATTGCCCAGGGACTGATCGCCGACCTGCGCGAGCGCCTCTACCGGCATATACAATCGCTTGGCCTGGAATTTTTCACCTGGACGCGAGCAGGCGAAATCCATACGCGCTTTCTCAATGATGCCGGGGGCCTGCAAAATGTCCTCACACAATCCTTTCTTGGCACCTTTGCCAATCTGATTACCTTGGTCGGCACGCTGGCCATCATGGTCAGCATTAACTGGCAGTTGGCGCTGGTCACGGCTGTCGCCTTGCCGTCCTTCGCTTTCCCGATCCTGCACTTTGGTCGCCAGCGCTATACAGCCATGGAGCGCGCGCAGGCAGCGCTCGGCGATCTGTCGGTTGCGCTGGAGGAAACACTCAGCCTGTCAGGAGCCATCGTCGTTAAAAGTTTTGGAACCGAGGAACGCGAAGCGCGGCGCTTCAGTGAGGTTAATGCCAGGGTGCGCAAGGAACAGGTGGCGCAGTTGTTAGTGGGACAATGGCTTTCGGTCGTTGTACAGAGCCTGGCTGCTATCGGTCCCGCTCTGCTCTATACCTACGGCGCCTATCTCGTCATTACGCACCAGGTCGCACTGGGAACGATTATCGCCTTTGCCACGTACCTTGCTCAGCTCTATGCTCCAGCATCTTCACTGGCAGGAGCCAACGCGACCCTGCTTGGTGGACTGGCCCTGTTCGATCGCGTCTTCCAGTATCTTGAGATTCCTGCCAGTGTGCCAGAACCAGCCGTGCCACAACCACTTCCCGCGACTCCAAAAGAGGGGATCGTCTTCGATGGCGTCAGTTTCTGTTATCCTGGAAAGGCCAGCAATAAAGAGGTGCTGCATGATGTTTCTTTCATTGCGCCACTTGGTCAACTCACCGCGTTGGTAGGTCCCAGTGGGGCAGGCAAATCAACGCTCCTCTCGCTGGCTGCGCGCTTTTATGATCCCACCAGCGGGACCATCCGACTCGATGATATCGCTCTGCCAGATATTGCGCAGCGCGACCTGCGCCGCCGCCTGGCAGTTGTCACCCAGGAACTCTTTCTTTTCCACGCGAGTTTGCATGAGAATATCTGCTACGGGGTTCCCGAAGCATCCAGGACTGACGTGGAAGCCGTCGTGCAGGCCGCGCAGTTACAAGATCTGATCGATAGGCTGCCAGAGGGACTCGACACGATTGTCGGCGAACGCGGCTACCGCCTCTCCGGCGGTGAAAAGCAGCGGGTGGCTATCGCGCGCGCGCTATTGTGCCAGGTTCCCTACCTCCTGTTGGACGAAGCCACCAGTTCGCTCGACTCTCAGGTGGAACGGCTTATTCAAGCAGCCCTGGAGAAACTGGTCGAGGGGCGAACCGTGATCGCCATTGCGCACCTCCTCTCGACGATACAACGAGCCGACCAGATTCTTGTCGTTCAGCAAGGACGCATCGTTGAGCGAGGAACACATGAGGCTTTGCTGCGACAGTCGGGGCTTTACCAACGACTTTATGTCGCTCAATTTGCCTCAGAGTTGGAACAAACTGCTGCTGATACAGCTTATAAGAGCCATACAACGCCATAATCTTTGCACAATACTCCCAATTCCCTGGAGCTTGTGAATGATTGCCAGGGTGACCGCAAGGGTAGGTTTTTTGAAATGCGCCGCTCTCCCCGGTCATGCTGAGCGCAGCGAAGTATCTCCGTGAGGGTCGGCGAGAGATGCTTCGCTGCGCTCAGCATGACCCCTTCCACACAAAGAGCCAGGCAAGTAAAGGAATCTGTTCTTGCCGCTTCCCTTAGCTCAAAATCAAGCGTGAGCGTCGGAAACTCGCCAGCGAGACTCCCAGCAAGATCGCATCCAGCACGGCGATCGCCGCCATGACAAGGAGCAAAAACTGCGAGTAGGTTAACGACGCGACAAAGTTCGCAGGCAAGGCTTGCAAGGCAGAAACACCTCCCAACACCAGCACGAATGTGCCGATACCCAAGATTTGTTGAGCTTGCCGTACGGTAGATACCCGCAGCGATACCAGCACTCCGGCACTCGCTCCTAATAGACAGGTCAGTAGACTCAAAGCAAGAGCTTCAAGGAACAGGTCTAAAGGCTGATAGAACATCCACCCACCACGGTTCCCCCTGAACAGGTTGACCAGAATCAGGCCGAACAGAAGGCCACCGAGAGCCATTCCCCAGGCATATCCCACGGTCACCAACACCTTCCCCAGCAGAATCGCTCGATCGGAGATGCGGCTGGCCAGCAGCGTTTCCAGTGTATGTCGCTCCCGCTCTCCCGCAATGGCATCGCCAATAAAGCTAATGATGACAGAAAAAGGAATCCAGAGAATCACAAACAGCTCGATAGGCGAGAGCGCTAGCCACTGAAGGCCGAACTGCAAGGGGAGATAGACGCCCAGAATGCCGACCAGGAGTACGGGGCGTATCAATGCCCTCCACCCGCCCTGGAACAGGAGGTCTTTCGATTCTTTCCAGATCATGGTCAAGAGGTCGCTCATTTGCTTTCTTCCTCCATCAGTGTCAGGAACACATCTTCCAGGCTGGCCTTGCCCCGGCGCACTTCCTCAATTTCTGCGCCTGCATGCACCAGCAAACGCACCAACGGGCCCATCTCGCTCTCGCCGCGCAGTTCCAGGACGAGATGGCTGTTGTGCAGGTCGGCATGCGCGACCTCTGGCCGCTCTCGCAGCGCGGCCAGCATCGGCTCGCTGAAGCCATGCCCCACGATCTCTGCCTGCGGACCGCCCGTCCTGGCGCGCAGTGCATCGGGGGCGCCCACCGTCACGAGTTTGCCCTGACGGATCACCCCGACCTGAGCACAGAGCTTTTCGGCTTCGCTCAGGTTGTGCGTGTTGAGAAAGACCGTCACGCCTTCGCGCGCCACCAGGCTGGCCAGATCATCGCGCAAAGCCGCCGCCGCCAGCGGATCAAAGCCGGCCGTCGGCTCATCCAGAAAGACCAGGGGCGGATGGTGCAAGAGCGCGCGGGCGACCGCGAGTTTCTGCTTCATGCCCCGGCTCCAGGTGCTCACCTGGTCGCCGCGGCGCTCCCATAAATCCAGGTGGGTGAGCAGTTCTTTGATACGCGCCCGCCGATCAGGCGCCGGCATCTGGCAGATGCGCCCGTACAGGTCGAGATTATCCTGGGCGCTCATGCGCTCGTAAAGTCCGGCAAATTCGAGCAGCGCGCCACTGCGGGCGCGAATGGCCTCAGCCTGGGTGCGGGTATCAAAGCCCAGCACGCTGGCCTGCCCTTGGGTGGGTTCCAGCAGGCCCAGCAACAGGTGGATGGTCGTGGTTTTGCCTGCCCCATTGGGTCCCAGAAACCCAAAGACGATGCCCGCAGGCACCTCCAATGAGAGGTCATCTACCGCTTTGACGCTGCCAAAGAAGCGGGAGAGGTGTTCGATGTGAATAATTGATTCTGGCAT
>DATGGW010000413.1:0-10312 GCA_035308345.1 Ktedonobacteraceae bacterium
CAGAGTCGCTCTACAAGTACACGCGTGCCATCGCCTGGTTCTGGTTCGTCATAGACGCGCTTCAGAGCTATCCTCATTCTCTGCCTGGTCATGGCGCTTTCTCCTTCAATGTAGCATCACTTGATCTTAGTCTATCATGTAGCGATAAGCATAATCAAAATGCCCTCCCTCCCCTGGAGAAACCATGCCCATTCTGCTATACTTGCTTGAGGAGCTTTGCATTTCATTGTAATCGTACGACGAGGTGTCTATTGCCGCACCAGGATTTCAAAGTGCGCCAGGAAAGCAGGCAGAACAATTACAAAGCGTTACAAAGAGTTGTAAACAAGTCTACGCCCAGTTAGGCATCGCCTCGTCCTATGAGATAAAATAAAAGCAATACACCATGAAATGCAGCTTAGGCTACAGTTGACATGAATGTAATGATCGAAAGAAGTCCTGAAATATGGCACACCCCGGCTGTACTATCGGCATCGATATCGGAACATCTTCTGTCAAGGCCATTGCATTCGATGCAGACATGCAAGCCATAGCGCATGCAGCAGAGAAAGTGGAGTCATGGCACGATGATGCGGGAGCGGCAGATCAGGATCCCATGGTCGTGTATCAGTCAGTGATGGCTGTGCTGATCAGCACGTCCCAGGAAGCGCAGCGCCTGGGCTACACGGTAGAGCGCGTGGGGTTGAGCGCAGCTATGCACAGCCTGATACCCGTGGCCGCGGATGGAACCAACCTGGCGCCATCTAGCACCTGGATGGATTTGCGCGGGAAAGAGGAGGCCAGCGCTCTCTGGAAGACCCCTGCCGGTCAGTCCGTCTATGAGCGAACCGGCACGCCAATCCACCCGATGACCCCGCTGCTCAAACTCATGTGGATGCGCAAACACCAACCAGAAATCTTCCAGGCGGCGGCGAAATTCGTCTCGCAGAAAGAGTGGATCTGGTATCAATGGTTTGGAGAGTGGCGCGTTGATGCCTCACTGGCAAGCGCGACAGGACTATACAATCTCCAACAGGGGAACTGGGATGCGGGGGCGCTGTCGCTGGCCGGTATTGCTGTTGAGAAACTCTCGACCATTGTGCCGACCACCTATATGAAGCAGGGCATGCGCGAGCCGCGGCTTCTCCGCTCAGGTATAGTGTCCGAGACCGTGTTCAACATCGGCGCATCGGATGGCGTGCTCGCGAATCTTGGCCTGGGCGCTGTCGGGAGTGAGCTGATGGTGATGACCATGGGCACCAGTTGTGCGGTCCGGGCAGGAAGTTCGAAGCCTTTTACAGATGTCTCCACCCGCTCATTTTGCTATGTGCTGGATACTGGCAGGTTCATCGTGGGCGGCCCAAGCAACAGCGGTGGCATTGTGCTGGACTGGTTGTACCATTCGGTGCTGAGCAGAAACCCCGCGGACCGCGACCCACAACGCTTTGTGGAAATGATTACGGCTGCGGAAAGCGTGCCAGGCGACGACTTGCTCTGCCTGCCATACGTTGCCGGAGAGCGCGCTCCCCTGTGGAATGCCGATGCGTCGGGCGTTTTTTTTGGTTTACAGTTACACCATACCGGGCCTCATTTAATGCGAGCAGCCATCGAGGGGATGGTCTTGAACGCCTACTGGATAGCCTCAGGGCTTTTTCAAGAACTGGGGCACCCACGCCAACTCATTGCCTCCGGAAAAGTGCTTGAGACCGAGTGGATCAGGCAACTGGTTGCCGATATCTTTGGTATCCCTGTACAGTTCCAGGGTGCAGTAGACGCTTCGGTAGAGGGCGCCGCCCTCCTGGCGAACATTGCGACCGGCGTTGTGACCTGGCAGCATGTTTCACAGCGCCAGGAGGCAGCGCAAGCAACACAACAGGGAGCTATCAAGCAGCCATCACAACGGCAGGCATACGAAAGCAAGTATCAAAAGTATCGCAAATTATACCGCGCCTTACTCTCTGAGTGGTAGACGCATAACACCCCTTACGTGGCAGGAAAGGCTGGAAGCTTTCAGTGGGAAAAGTAAGGTCAGGAGAGAAAGAACCCGCGTCCCAATTCATCATTCGAATCAATGATAAACTCGTGCCGCCCGGTAATGAATGCCCTGCCGCTGACTTCGGGTACCACTGCTTGATATTGTCCAACCTGTGCATGACCGACGACTTGCCCATTGAACGTGCTGGCTGCACCTAAAATACTCTCAATGGTGATCTGCTGACCAACGGTTATTTCAGCCTTAGCGTAATGCAGCGCCAGGCGAGCCGAGACGCCCGTACCTGTTGGTGAGCGATCCACCTCGGCGTTGGCAAAGATGCAGACATTACGACTATGATGAGCCGGGTCTTCGGGTGGGCCGGTAAAAATGGTGCCATAAAGATAGCCCAGGTCCTCTTCAAGCGGATGTTTTACAGGTAGAACAGCGTTGACGGCCTTTGTAATCATATCCCCTGCCATAGCAAGTTGATTCGCCTGTTCCGGTGTAACGCTCAGTCCCAGCTGTGCCGCGGGTATAAAGGCATAGAATGCGCCGCCGAAGGCGATATCTACGGTCAGGTGCCCACACGCAGGTACATCTAGTTCAACATCGCGGGCATATAGGAACGAAGGGACGTTCAGGAACGATACATATTCTACACGCCCAGCGGTATCGAGGTGAGCAGTAGCACGTACCAATCCCGCGGGGGTGTCAAGGTTGACAGGAGTTTGCTGGCCCCCCCTTACCGGTAGTGCGCCTGTCTTCAGGAGCGCGGTCACCAGCGCAATCACCCCATGACCGCACATGGTGCTGTAGCCCTCGTTATGCATGAACAGCACGCCCAGGTCAGCGTCAGGCGTCACCGGCTTTGTCAGCACACATCCATACATGTCGCGATGACCTCGCGGCTCCCACATCAGCGCCTTGCGAATAAAATCGTAGTGCTGCTGCATATAGCGGCGTCGCTCAAGCATAGTGTCCCCTTGCAGTTCGGGCAACCCGGCGGTAATGATCCGTAAAGGCTCACCCGCTGCATGCGCATCGACAGTGGTAATCACGATAGCGCTTTCGACTTCATCAACCCGCCTCCAGTTTAGTTCCATGTGCTTCCTCCTGTTATGCGCGCTAAGCCTGGCGAAGTTCCCCGCGAACGAGGGCGCGAGCAATGAAATTGTGGCGCTCAATAAGTGAGGGCAAGTCGACATCGAGCAGGATGCGATCCTGGACACGTACCCGTCCATTGACGACGCTCAAATCCACTTGCGGCGGATGACAGAAGATAAGTGAAGCCAGGGGATCGTGAGGAGCGCCTCCTGCCAGTTCCAGGGCATCGAGACGATAGCCGATGAAGTCTGCTGCCATTCCAGAAGCCAGATAGCCGATATCATCGCGTCCAAGCACGGCTGCGCCGCCGCGCGTTGCCAACCACAACGCCTCCCAGGCTGTGAGCGCGGCAGGATTACCCATCACGCGCTGTAAAAGCAGGGCCTGGCGCGCTTCTGCCAGCATATGAGAGCTGTCATTGGACGCAGAGCCATCCACGCCAAGACCCACGCGCGCACCGGCCAGACGCAAGGGCTGAATTGGGGCAATCCCCGACGCAAGCCGCATGTTTGAGCTTGGACAGTGTGCCACGCCCGTGTGCGTCCTTCCCAAACGCGCGATCTCATCTATACTGGGATGGACCATATGTGCGTGCCACACGTCGGCTCCGACCCAGCCGAGGTCTTCTGCTAACTCGACGGGTGTGCGACCGAAGGTTTCGCTGCAATACGCGGCCTCATCCAATGTTTCAGCCAGGTGGGTATGAGAGTGAACGCTGTAGGTGCGCGCGAGCGCGATACTTTGCCGCATCAGGTCGGGAGAGACGGAGAAAGGCGAACAGGGCGCCAGCACAATGCGCAGCATGGAATAGCGATTGGCATCGTGGTATTCCTCGATGACACGCTGCGAGTCGCGCAAAATAGCCTCCTCGTCCTCGACAACTGAGTCTGGTGGTAAGCCGCCCCTGGATTCGCCTACAGACATGGAGCCACGAGAGGCATGGAAGCGCACGCCCATCTCTATCGCAGCTTGAATTTGATCATCGAGGCGAGAGCCGTTGGGCCAGAGATAGGTATGGTCACTCGATGTTGTGCAACCGGACAGCAGCAGTTCGGCAAGGGCTACTTTCGTGCTGACTGCAATCGCTTCGGGAGTCAGGCCCGCCCAGATGGGATACAGAGTACGCAGCCATTGAAACAGATTGACATCTTGCGTGCCAGGGACGTTGCGTGTTAAGGTCTGGTAAAAGTGATGATGCGTATTGACCAGTCCGGGCAGGATGATCATATCCCGTGCTTTGATGATCTGATCTGCCTGTCGCTGGAGTTGTTCCGCCGGTCCGATGTGCTGGATCACGTTCTCATTCACGTAAATGCTGCTATCCGTCCAGCGAGTATCGAGATCATCCATCGAGACAATCAGTTCAGCATGCTCAATGAGCAGAGATGCCATTGTCAGGTGCTCCTCTCTTCGCCCGCGTCGCTTGCAGTCAGGCTGCCAGGGCGACCGCAAGGGTCGCTCCTACCATACACAAGCTCTGCTATCACTTGAAATCTGCCTATCATAAAACACCTCACCCCCACCGTTTGCGCAGTCTCGGCAGGATTTCCTGTGCATACAACTGTAGGAAGCGTGATTGGTCGTCGCCCGGCGCGTGAAAGATCAGGTGCGTGAAACCTAGTTCGATATAATGTCCAACCTGCTCGATATGCTCTTCTGGATCGCTTGATACCAGCCAGCGTTGATACGCCTGGTCTGCCACTTCCTCAGCCTTTTTCTCCATCTCGCGCGGGTCGTGAATACTCACTTTATCCTCGGCGGGCAGGGCCAACGCCGCCCAGATACGCGTGTCCGCCAGCGCTCGCTCTTTATCTTTGTCGAACGAGACTTTGACCTCGATGGTACGCTCGATGGCGGAGAGGTCGCGATCTCCGGCCTTTGCGCCTTCTTCCATGGCAGGCAGTAGTTGATCGCGATACAGCTCATCGCCCTTGCCTGAAGTGCAGATGAACCCATCTCCGACACGGCCCGCGAATTTTGCGGCGACGGGACCACCTGCACTGATGTAGATGGGCACTGGATGATCGGGCTTGTCGTAAATCGTGGCTTTAAGTGTGTGATAGTACTGACTGTCAAACGTCACCAGCTCCTCCGACCAGAGACGGCGAATGAGCTCCACAGCTTCACGCAGCCGCTCAAGCCGCTCTTTTGCCGGTGGCCATTCGCTAGCAGTGACTGCGACCTCGTTGAGCGACTCTCCGGACCCGACGCCCAGGACCATGCGGCCTGGGTAGAGCAACCCTAATGTTCCAAAGGCCTGTGCGACTATAGCCGGCTGGTAGCGGAACGTAGGCGTCAACACGCTCGTGCCCAGAATCACGCGCTTCGTGCGTTCGGCCGCCGAACCCAGCCAGGAGAGCGCAAAGGGCGCGTGCCCGTTGGTATGGCGCCACGGCTGGAAATGATCGCTTATCCAGACGCTATCAAAACCACACTCCTCGGCTTCCGTCGCAAAGTCCAGCAGTTGTCGAGGGCCGAATTGCTCCGCCGATGCCTTATAGCCGAGCTTTAATTGGTGTATTGCCATGGCTTTTCCCTCCTCATATTATCTTTTGATCTTCACACTATGGCTAGCGAATTGTCGAATCCCTATTGCTGACCGGATTGGAGCGGTCCTGGCGATAGCTCTCCTGGTAGGCATCGATGACGATTTTGCAGATTTCTTTGGGATCGTCACAGAGCATGAGTAGCCCGATATCATCGGGGCTGACTTTGTTGGAGGGCAGCATTGTATCGCGAATCCAGTTTATCAGTCCAGACCAATACTTCGAATCATAGAGGATGACAGGGAAATGGCTGACCTTCTTTGTCTGGATGAGGGTCAGCGCCTCGAACAACTCGTCCATTGTACCGAAACCACCGGGGAAAATGACAAATGCCTCGGCATATTTAACGAACATGGTTTTGCGCACGAAAAAGTAGCGGAAGTCGAGTGAGATATCCAGGTAAGGATTGGGCCCCTGCTCGAAGGGCAGCTCGATATTGCAGCCTATTGAGACATTTCCACCGTCCTGCGCGCCCCTATTGCCCGCCTCCATGATACCGGGACCGCCGCCGGTAATGATGCCAAAACCGGCTCTGGCTAGCAGGCGGGCCGTCTCCACAGCCGCCGCATACGAGGGATCGTCAGACTTTGTGCGCGCGGAGCCAAAAATGGCAATGGACGGCGGTATCCTCGATAGCTCGTCAAAGCCATCTACGAACTCACTCATGATGCGGAAAACGCGCCAGGGGTCAGTATGCGTAAAGTCGAAGTGAAGGGCGCGTTCAAGCGCATGTTCCTGAAGCCTGACCTCCTCCTGGGGCAGCGTTTCCGTTGGACTGACCAGCGGCTGCGCAGGGCGACTCAGGAAACGCTCGTCCTCAGTAGTCGGCCGCCGCCCTCTGGTATGACGGTAGTGCATTGATCTGCCATTTTTATTATTGCCATTATTGCCATTTATTGGATGCTTTTTTTCTGAATTATAATCACGACTCATCTTACTTATCCTCCTCTTGTAAATCCTCTGCCTCTAGCGGCTCTGTCTGTCCTCTCAATACCACCGTCGCGAGCGGCGGCAATGTGAGTACTATCGAGTGCGGGCAGGACTGCCAGTGGATTGGATCGCTGTTGATCAGCTGCGTATTTACGACACCGCTGCCGCCGTATTCAGTGGCGTCACTATTGAGCAATTCATGGTACTCGCCTGCGTATGGCACACCCAGGCGGTAGTTGCGGCGCACCACGGGGGTGAAGTTGCTTACAAAGACGAGCGTATCCTGTTCGTTTTTCCCACGTCGTTGAAACGAGATCACGCTGTTATCCGAATCATGGGGATCAATCCACGAGAATCCCTGTGGGTCGGTATCTAGCTCGCTCAGCGCGGGTTCCCGCGTATAAAGATGATTCAGAACGCGCAGGAAAGTCAGCAGCTGCGCATGGCGCGCGTCGCTTGGGGGCGCCAGGAGATGCCAGTCCAGGCTCTCCTTATAATTCCATTCGCTCCATTGCCCGAACTCGGCGCCCATAAACAACAATTTCTTGCCGGGATGACCCCACATATAGCCATAAAACGCGCGTAAGTTGGCGAAACGCTGCCATAGATCGCCAGTCATTTTGTTTATCATCGAACCCTTGATATGCACCACTTCATCATGTGAAAGCGGCAAGACGAAATTTTCCGAGTAAGCATACATCAGGGAAAAGGTGATGTTGTTATGGTGAAAGCGGCGATGAATAGGATCGAGATGCATATAATGCAGCATATCGTGCATCCAGCCCATATTCCATTTCATGCTGAAACCCAGTCCACCTACATACGTCGGTCTGCTCACCAGGGGCCACGAGGTCGATTCTTCAGCTATCGTAATCGTTCCGGGCTGTTCGGCATAGACGGCTTCGTTCAAGCGGCGCAGGAAATCGACGGCTTCCAGATGCTCGCGCCCGCCGTACTGGTTGGGAACCCACTCGCCGGGGTTGCGCAGGTAGTCCAGGTAGAGCATCGAGGCGACGGCATCCACGCGCAGCCCGTCTATATGATATTCCCTTAACCAGAACAGGGCGCTGGCAAGCAGGAAATTACGCACCTCGCTGCGTCCATAGTTAAAGACCAGCGTTCCCCACTCTTTGTGTTCTCCCTTGCGTGTATCGGCATATTCATACAGGTGTGTACCATCGAAGTAGCTCAGCGCCGTTCCATCTTTGGGAAAATGCGCGGGAACCCAGTCCAGAAGCACCCCAATACCCTGCTGGTGCATATAATCCACGAAAAACTGAAAATCTTCCGGCGATCCAAAACGGCTTGTCGGCGCAAAGTATCCCGTGGCCTGGTAGCCCCACGAACCATCAAAGGGATATTCAGTAACCGGCAGCAGTTCGATATGCGTAAATCCCAGGTCTTTGACATACGCTGCCAGTTCCACGGCCAGCTCGCGGTAGGTCATGAAGCGGTCTTCTTCCGGGTTGCCCTCGATATGCCGCTCAGGGACATGCTTCCACGATCCCAGGTGGACTTCATAAATCGAGATGGGTGAGTCTAGCTGCTGGTGTTCGCCGCGATGCTCCATCCACCCTGTGTCCTGCCATCTATAGTGATGTATATCGGTCACAATGCTGGCGGTTTTAGGGCGCAGTTCTGTAGCAAAGCCATAAGGGTCGGTCTTATCAACAGCGTAGTTGTTGTAACGCGAATAGATGGCAAATTTGTACAGCGCGCCCGCCTGCAGTCCAGGCACAAAGCACTCCCAGACGCCCAGGTCATTATGCCGACGATGCAGCGGATTGGCGCTGCGATTCCAATCGTTGAAATCACCGATGACTGAGACGTTCAATGCGTTGGGCGCCCACACGGCGAAATTCACCCCGGTTATGCCATTGACTGCGCGTGGATGCGCCCCCATCTTCTCATAAATCTGGTAATGCTTACTTTGCCCGAAAAGGTACAGGTCGTAATCACTAAAAATCGATGGAATATCCTGCTCTGTGATGGTTGCGCTATCCTGCGCATCTCCCTGTCCTGACGTAGTCATTACCAGCATCCTTACATTCGATGAAACTCTTTACAATGTAAGCATAGCACAAATGGGAAGTATTGCCAGCGCATTCGGCCAACGCTACTGCCATTTTCCTGACAAGAAAAACTCTACTGTTTTAAGACGTATAGCGGGCGCAATTATAATTCTTGAGATAGGCTATAGCCATATCGGTTGGAACAGGCATCTTTCATGCCCATGAGAGATAATGTAACCCCGCTGCGTATTTTTTTGTGGAGAGATACGACAATAGAAGCTCATCTCTGCGTTGTACTCTTCTAACGCGCTGTGATGGCTGACCTCTTCATTGCGGCACTGACATCATCAACCATCACGCGCTTAGTTTATCGATAGGGTAAAATGTAGACAGTGCATTCATGATAACCAAGCATAGGAGATTTCAATATATGAAACACACAAGAGGCTTTCTCTTCTTTGCCATGAGCCTTGCTCTGGCGCTCTTTATCGCAGCTTGTGGTTCCAACACTACCGGCAGCGGACCTTATGGAGTGAGCAACAGTGGCGGTCAAACGCCGACAACGGCTCCCTCTTCAACAGCGACTATTAAGACAGCCACGATGACCGTTCAAGGCAAATCAGTGACGGCGTTCACGAACGCCCAGGGTAAGACTCTCTACTACAACACGTCGGATACGGCATCTTCAGTGTGCAGCGGCGGCTGCGCCAGCGCCTGGCCTCCGTTTTTGAGTACCGCTCTTCCCAGCGTCTCGACCACGCTGCCGGGTACACTTAGCCTCATGACCGATGCGAATGGCAGCCAGGTTGCCTATAATGGGCATCCTCTCTACGCCTTCTCAGGTGATACTGCTCCCGGCCAGATCAATGGCGAGGGCGTCGGAGGTGTCTGGTTTGTGGCGACAACGGATCTCGCGTCGTCAACATCACCAGCGCCAGCCAGCACTCCTACCCCTTACAAGTACGGTTATTAACCCTACCTTACGAAAAGTCTACTCAATCGGTCAAAAAAGGGGTACAATACCTACCACAAACTATGTGAGAAAGGATGTACACTTATGTCGATTGACCTGATCGTTATGAAGAGGCGACTTGAAGACAAACGTGTGGAACTCCAGAGGGGTATTGCGAGATTGACGGAGACCCCCTCCTACCCACCCGAAGATACGATTCAGTCCAGCGATGGCAGCGTGGAAATTGAAGAACAGGCAGCAGATCTGCAGGCGTCAGACCTGGAACAAAGCATCCAGGAAAATGAACAGGGGCTGCTTGTCGAAGTGCAGCAGGCGCTCGAACGCATTGCTAAAGGAACCTACGGAATATGCACCAATTGCGGGCAGCCTATCCCCGAAAAACGGTTAGAGGCTCTTCCCTGGGCGTCTCTTTGTATAACATGCGAGTCAAAACTGGCTAATCAGAATCAAGCATGATTTTGCCAGGGCAATCATTCACAAGCCTCGACAATATCACATGTGCTCCTTTTCAAGAACCGCCATATCAGGTACAATACACACAAACCGTTCGAGGAAAGTGAGTAAAGAGAAACGTGACTAAACAGCGCGCTCGCATTTATGATCTGCTGGCATTGCTGGTCGTCGTCATCATCGTCGTGCTGGATCAGTGGACCAAGGCGTGGGTGGTCGCGAACCTGAAGCCGCCGCCGCCCGGTTTTGGCCCTCAGATTCATCTCATCGGGCAGTACCTGGTGCTCTACTATATCCAGAATAACGGAGCAGCTTTCAGCCTCTTTGCGAATAGTATAGTGCT